>NZ_JNAC01000130.1:0-1383 GCF_000722555.1 Sphingobium sp. DC-2
TTATAGTCCCCCGGTATGCGCGCCAAATCCGTCCTGTCGATCGCTGCACAGACAGAGCGTCTGCCCATGCCCAAGCGCTCGGTTTCCGCGGAGATCGTGACGATCCTGGCACCCGGCGAGGCGCCGCTGCCCCAGCGGCGGTCGGGCGCCGCGCAAGATCGCGCGGTCCAGCTCGTCGAGTTGCTTCAGGAGCTGACAGGCGAAGGCGCCAGCCTGGTCGAACTCAACTTCCAGAAGAGCATCGAGGCGCGGGCGCCCGCCAGCATCAAGGCGCTCGCGGTCGATCTCGATTGCTACGCGCGCTTCTCGGCCGAGCGCGGCGGGATCGGCCTGCCCGCCGACGAAGCGCGGCTTGTCGCCTATATTGACTATTGCGAGGCGCGGCGGCTCAAGCCGGCGACCGTGTCCCGGCGCCTGTCCTCGCTGGCGGTGGCCCATCACCTTCTCGACGTTCCATGCCCCGTCGGTGCCGTCGTGGTCCGCGATGCGCTGCGTGGGCTGCGGCGTCGGGCCGGAGTCCGGCAGCGCCAGGCCGGCCCGTTGCGGCTCGGCGAAGGGATCGGGCGGGAAGCCGTCAGGGGGTTCACGCTGTCGGTGCTGCTCGAGGCGTGTGGGCGCGACGTCGCTGGCCTGCGCGACGCGGCGATCCTGTCGCTCGGCTATGATGCGGGTTTGCGCGTATCGGAGCTGGTGGCCGTCGCCGTCGAATTGATGGAAGCGCAAGAGGATGGATCGGGGCTGCTCGAGGTGCCCCACTCGAAAACCGACCAGGAAGGGCAAGGGGCCTGGGTGTGGCTGTCGCCCGACACGATGCGGCGTGTCGCTCTTTGGCGCGAGGCCGCATCAATCCGCGCGGGCGCCTTGTTCCGCCGCGTAGCGGTGATCCGGACCAAACCCCGCGAAGCGCGCCGGGCGCTCGCGATCGAGGATCTGGCCTATCATGCCCGGGTCGATCGGGAACGCATGGCGGCGCGGCCTGCGCGCGCGGCCACGGTGACCTACGGAATTGGCGAGCGCGCGCTGACGCCGGCGGCGATGCGGCTGATCATCAAGCGCACGGCGCTCGCCGCAGCCGACCAGGGCCTGGTCGATCTCATGGGCGCCGATCTCGACCATGCGATCGATGCGCTGAGCACGCATTCGTTGCGCGTCGGCCTGACCCAGGATCTGTTCGCCAATGGCGAGGATGCGGGACCGATCGCGCAGGCATTGCGATGGACCTCGACCGCCACTGCACTCCGCTACGGCCGCAAGCTCGCTCCGTCGTCCAACGCGGCGGCGCGTATGTTGAAGGGTGTCAGGAAATAACGCCGGTGCAGAGAATTTTGTCGGTCAGGTGAATTGGCGTGGGGTGTCGGATGCAGTGTTCTTTGTCCGTTCACA
>NZ_JNAC01000131.1:0-96032 GCF_000722555.1 Sphingobium sp. DC-2
CTCCTTGTTGCCCATTATGCCCGGCCACACACGGAAATCCTGACAGTCCCTCAAGGCCTGCCACTTCGATCCGATGCTGAACCGCAGCTACAATGACATGGCCCGTCATTACGGGACGGCCGTATTGCCGGCGCGGCCCCGGAGGCCGCGCGGTAAGGCGAAGGTTGAAGCCTGCGTCGGCATTGTCAGGCCGACTGCGCAACCGTGTCTTCTACAGCCTGACTGAGCTCAACGCCGCTATCGCCGAGTGCCTCGCCGATCTCAATGAGACGCGGGTTCTTCGCCAGTTCGGTCGCACCCGCCGCCAGTTGTTCGAGGAAATCGACGCGCCCAATCTCAAGCCGCTGCCCGCCGAGCCCTGGGTCCATGCGGAGTGGAAGCGATGCCATGTCGGGCTCGATTACCATATCGCCCTCGATCATCACCATTACTCTGTGCCCCATCGCTTCGCCCGCCGTGAGGTCGAGGCCCGCTTCACCGCGCGCACCGTCGAGATCTTCCTGGGCGGCGAGCGCATCGCGGTTCATATGCGTGGCAGCGGCAACGGCCGGCATACGACGGTGCCCGAGCATATGCCTTCGAGCCACAGGCGCTATCTGGAATGGACGCCGGCCAAAATCCGGGAAGAGGCTGCCCGGATCGGGCCGATGCTGTCGCTGCTGGTCGAGCGCATTATCGCGGACCGACCACATCCCGAGCAGGGCTACCGCTCGTGCCTTGGTATTATCAGCCTCGCCAAACGCTTCGGTGCCGATCGGCTTGAGGCTGCTGCGATGCGCGCGCTGGAAATCCAGGCGCGCAATTACCCGTCCGTCAAATCGATCCTCGAAAAGGGGCTCGACAAGGTGCCCGTGTCCAAAGCCCCGGAACGCGAGCCGATCCTGCACGACAACATCCGGGGCTCCCAATATTACCACTGAAAGGAGCGACGATGCTCAAACACCCAACCCTTGATCAACTGAACCAGCTTGGGCTGACCGGGATGGCCCATGCCTTTGCCGAACTGGACGGCAATGGTGACGCCGCATGTCTTGGCCATGCCGAGTGGCTGGCCCTGCTGCTCGATCATGAAGCAACCTGGCGCAACGATCGGCGTCTTGCGCTTCGGCTGCGTCACGCCAAGCTGCGGCATCATGCGGTGCCTGAAGACGTTGATTATCGCAGCGCGCGGGGGCTCGACCGCCGGCTGTTCGAGATGCTGCTCAAGGGCAACTGGATCGCCGCCCACGAAAACCTGGCCATCATCGGACCCACAGGGGTCGGCAAGAGCTGGCTTGCCTGTGCGATAGGCCACAAGGCCTGCCGCGACAATCGACCGGTCCTCTACACGCGCCTGCCGCGGTTGATCGACGACCTGTCGCTGGCCAAAGGGGACGGCCGCATCGCCGCCCGCATGAAGAGCCTTGGCAGGGTCGATCTGCTGATACTGGACGACTGGGGGCTTGAACCGCTCGACGGAAATGCCCGCCACCACCTGCTCGAGATCCTTGAAGATCGCTATGGCCGCCGCTCAACCCTGGTGACCAGCCAACTTCCTGTGGCCCGCTGGTTCGATCTGATCGGAGATCCGAGCTACGCCGACGCCATCTTGGACCGCCTCGTTCACAACGCTCATCGGCTCGAACTCTCCGGCGAATCCATGCGCCGAAATCTCCCTGCTCAAGCCGCTTGACCAACAACGAACAGGAATGACATCTTCACCCAACGATCAGATGATCCACCTGCGCGCGATCAGATCGGGACGCTGCGCGGCATCAGATCGGAATAGATGCGCGCGATCGTCGGAATCCGCATGTCTGGCCATGGGCGGTCAGATTATCGAGGCTACCGTCGGCCCGCTCCCAAGCAGCGCAACACTTAGAGCAGAATCCGATCACTCTGGTTCATACCCGGCGGCAGTAAAGTAATTTGCGCATTCTTCGGGAGTGAAGCGGGGCAGTGCCTCGCGGATTGCATTCCATAGCTCGGGGACGGTTCGGGCGGCGGCTTTCCGCAGCATGGCCTTGAGTTTCGAGAAGGCGTTTTCGATTGGATTGAAGTCGGGACTGCATGGCGGAAGGAACAGCATTCGCGCCCCGACTGCTTCGATGGCTTCACGGGCCGCCATCGTTTTATGAGCTGGCAGATTGTCGAGGATGACGATGTCGCCGGGACGCAGCGTTGGCGCCAGAACCTGAGCTGCATAGGCAGCGAACCATTCGCCAGTCATGGGACCGTCCAGGACCATGGGTGCGGTCATGCCCGTTAGCCGCAGCGCGCCGGTGAAGGTGGTGGTTTTCCAATGGCCGTGCGGGATTGGGGAGCGACAGCGCATGCCGCGCTTGGCCCGTCCTCGCAGGCGCGCCATTTTCGTCGATGCGCCGGTCTCATCGATAAACACCAACCGTTCGGGGTCGAGATCAGGTTGAGCCTTGAACCATGCGCGTCGCCGCGCGAGAACGTCGGGCCGCTCCTGCTCGCTGGCGTGCGCTGTTTTTTCACGGTCATTGAGTGACGGTCAAGGAAACGCCAGATCGTGCTCGGAGCAAATACGGCTCCCTGCTGCGATCGAAGCATCTCGGCCAGTTCAACAAGCGTGATGTCCACCTGCTCCTCGATCGCACCGAGAATAATGTCGCGATGGGCTTCAATCCGCCGCGACCGCATGTCGCCGCCCTGCGGCTTCGCCCGCGTCGATCCAGTCTCCTGCCATTCGCGAACCCAACGGATCGCGCTCGCCGCCGCAACTCCAAAACGCTCCGCTGCCGCGCGCCGTGACAGGCCTCCATCAACCGCCGCAATCACCCGCGAACGTAAATCCTCTGAGATGGACTTCGTCATGCCAGGCTGGCCTCCTTGTCCAGCTGACATCTTGAATCAGATGTTCCAACGAAAAGGAATCGTCCAGATTCAGTTAGGTCGGATTATGCTCTAGAAGGAGAAGATGGCGGTCAAGGAAAGCCGCATCCCCAAGGACCAGGCGCCTGCCAAGGTTGGGCAGAAAGACCGCGGTGCGCGCTGGTCGATCCAATTGCCCAAGCCAAGGTCGGGGAAGGTGCCGATCCCAAGCAGCGAAACCGGTCGATCTGGCCATTCTGATGTTCGGCTATAAAGACCATATCAGCACCGATCGGACCCATGGGTTGGTCCGCACCTGCGATGCGAGCGCTGCAAATGCCTATGCCGGGGCGCGACTGCCCGATCTGATCAGCAACGAGAACACTGCTTGGAGCGTTTGGACCGATACCGCCCGTTCCTCGCAAGGGGCATATTCACCAGTAGCGGTTACCAGGCGAACGCTGCCCAAACGGATGGCCAAGGCTAGAGCGGTTTTCGACCGTTCTGAATCGGGATGGGATTCCCCTCGAGCGCGATTTCTGATTCAGAACCCTTGCTGGTGAAGGAGGCCGGCATGGATGGCTCTTTCGATGGATTTGCGCACTCGGCTCTTGGCAGCGGTGGATAGTGGATCGAGTTGCCGTGCTGCGGCGGCCCGGTTTGGTGTTGCACCATCAACGGCGGTCCGCTGGCGGGCACAGCAGCGCGAGACAGGTGACATTACCCCAAAGCCCCGCGGCGGCGATATGCGCTCGCGGCGGATGGAAGAGCGGACAGCGGACATTCTGGCCATTTGGGATGAGCGCAGGGACATCACCCTCGAAGAACTGCGTTTGGCGCTGGCGGACAAGGGCATGGACGTTTCCGTTGCCGGGCTACATCGCTTTTTTGTTCGCCGTGGACTGACGCGCAAAAAAAGACAGGCCATGCGATAGAGCAAGATCGACCCGACGTCCTGAAGCAGCGTCAGGACTGGTTCGAGGGTCAACTCGATCTCGAACCGGAGCGCCTGGTCTTCGTCGACGAAACCTGGACCGCGACCAATATGACCCGCAGCCACGGTCGTTGCCCGAAAGGCGAGCGGCTGCGGATGGGCTTCCCGCATGGACATCGAAAAACCACGACCTTGGTAGCGGGTCTGCGCATGACGGGCATGGTCGCACCGATGGTGCTCGACGGCCCGATCAATGGCGACTGGTTCGAAACCTACGTTGCCCAGGTGCTTGTGCCTGAGCTCCGGCCTGGCGACGTTGTAATCATGGACAACCTGTCGAGCCACAAACGGGCGGCGGTGCAGGACAGGATCAAAGCCGCCGGAGCTACGCTGCGTTTTCTCCCGCCCTATAGCCCGGACTTCAACCCGATCGAGAAAGCGTTCTCCCGCCTCAAGGCCATGCTCCGTAAAGCGAGCGAGCGTACCGTCAGCGGCCTGTGGAGCTTGATCGGGAAACTCGTCGATATCTTCCAGCCCCACGAATGCGCTAACTACTTCAGATCATGCGGGTACGAACCAGAATGATCGAAAACCGCTCTAATGCAAAACAGTCGAAGGTCCGCGCTGCCGTCGAGCCTGTCTTTGCCCGGCAAAAGCACCGCATGGGCCTTCTCCGCACCATCGGCATCGCTCACGCCGAGATCGAGATCGGCATGGCCAACTTAGTCTATCATCTCCAGCGCCTCCCATGGCTTGAGGGCAGACTGCGCTTGCATGACATGGAATCAGCGACCAGAACGCGGCCGACATAATGATCACGCCGCCAATTCAGCAGAAACAGCGCCCTTCATCAGGCTTCGTGTCCCATTCTAAGTAATCAGACCGAAATCACCCTGTCTTTCGATGTGTCCAGCTGCATTGCACGACATCATTCTTCGGAATGTCGCACCTTTTCGAAGTCTATGATCTTTGCAGATTGGTGACATGCGCGCCCCACGAACCAGTCAATCTCGTCTTTCCACTGCTCAACAGTGAGACCTGACATATCGAGTGCCCATGCCGGCGGCGCACGCAACCGACGCATGGCCAATAATATCTTCTTTTGTAGCAGAGGGTCCCTTGCTGCTTCTCGGGCCCAGTCGATGTCGCCCTGTCGCGATCCTACTTCCGCGTCATGCAATCTGACATGCGGATCAGCCAACATGTTCAGAAGTGCGGTGGCGATCAAGTCCTCAAGAAGCGTCCTTTCGGCCCCGCCACCATCGCTCATAATAACTCTCCCAGCTAAGCCTCAGTTGATTGACATCGTCAAAGCACGGATGGATCCTGCGAGTGCGACCTAGATCAATAATCGAATGAGCCGACCGCGCCGATATTGGAACAAGCACGAGGCGATCTGGAGTTGCCAAAACAGCCTTAGCCGGAAAAATTCACGATTCTTCGCACATTCAAAAGACCGCGAATCATCCCATTCACAGTGCTCAGATAATCGCGCATATAGGAGACACTGGTATCAGTGAGGTCGATTAAATCGCGACGTTTATCTTTGGGGTCCGGCCACCTGCGCAACAAGCCTTCATTTGTCATCTGAGTCACTGCCCGCAACGCTGTAGTCATGGGCACGGAGGCAGCAATGCACACGCTTGAAACGGAAAGTGTCTGGTTCTCAAGCCGCGCACGCATAAGATCGAGAAGTATGTCCCATACCGGGTCTGCAAAGAGGCGATTCGAAAAATAGCGTGTCCGCAATGACCGCACACCTAAAATCATTTGCAACGTGGCAGCCAAATCTTCATCTGATTGTCCGGTAATAGTTGAGGCCTCCCCAGCGCGTCCGTTCAAGGACGCGAGCAATCGGTTGAGTTGCAAGCCGATTTCCGACAAAGACCCTCGCTTCTGCAGATCTGAATGCTCTCGCAAACGACCGATGGCTCGGCGTAAGGCTGCGGCGCAAGTGTCAATATTGAAGGGGCGCACAAGCACATCGACTACTTTGGATCGCAAGGCTTCAAGTGCCAACTCTACAGTGACGGCGTCGGTGACTATAATCGGAGCAACAGGCCGACCATCACCAGACCGTAGCAAGAGTTCGTCAATGACACTCAAGCCATCCATATGCGGTATGTGTTGACTTGCGAGTATGATTTGTATGGACGAGTCACGGTGCAGGAGATCAATCGCTTCGCTCAGGCTGTTGGCACTGTAATAATCATATCCCAGCGTTCCGAGCGCATGCTCGTAGTGACCCAATGCCGCAGGGTCATTCTCAACCACCATAACTGTCGGTGAGATGAGATCAGGTGACTCAATAGTGGATAACGAAACGCTCGAACTTTCATTCACAAAGAAAAATGCCCCTTACCATTTAAGTCACTTGCGCCATCATCAGTTGTTTATAAGCGTGTAAAATAGTTGCCTAATCGATTTCCTCTTTCGCTCATCATCGAGTTGCAAATACTTATTTGTTGAGACTGCGCCTTAATTTACATCAAAGCTTTGCGATGACTTCTTTTCATCGGCAATTTTCAAGGGATCGACGGCGCGACCGCCACGACGCACCTCATAGTGCAGGTGCGGCCCAGTAGAGCGACCCGTGGAACCGACATATCCTATGATGCTGTTCCGTAAGACACGCTGTCCCGGCTCAACCGTAAGCTGTGACATATGGCCGTAGCGCGTCGCCATTCGCGCACCATGATCGATGGCCACCAGAAGGCCATAGCCACCGCTCCAGCCAGCCTGCGACACAATGCCGTCAGCAGCGGCGCGGACGGGAGTGCCCATGGGAGCAGCAAGGTCTACCCCTTGGTGAAGTCGTATTCCGCCCCGAAGCGGATGAGCACGCATGCCGAATGCGCTCGTGATGCGGAGGAAACCAAGTGGCCGCGCTGCAGGTGCGGAAAAAAGGAGCTTAGTTGGGGAGCGCAGGAGCAGGTCGCGCCGCAGAGCGTTCGTCTCGACAGCACCATCAGCAAACCGATTGAATCTATCTGGTGGCTGCGCAGTAGCATCAGCTTCGTAAATCGCAGCGAGCGAAGGCACGCGATTTGTTCCGTCCGGCCAGGCGCTCATCAAGCGCTTGAACTGATCGTCCCCAAAGCCCGATTGCTTGTCTTGCGCTTGCGGCCCGGAAGCTGCCGACCGCTCTACATCAGCAGGAGACGCAGCGACAGAATGCGGTGGGAACAACAGCAAAACGGCGGCTGAGCAGGCTGTGCCAAGCCAAGCATAAAGCGCACGCATAGGGTTCGCTCGATCTTCCCTAGGGGGAGATATCTGTATGGCTCCGGTGAGGGCCGCCTTGCGGTGATCGGGTGATATTTCGAGATGGCACCGGTGCAAGCGCCGGTGTTTGCACCGATACTAGGGACGGTGCGATGAGTCAGATCACGGTAATTTCAGGCCCGGAGCGGCGGCGGGTATGGACCGACCAGCAGAAGCGCGAGTTGGTTGCGGCGGTTTCGGTGCCCGGCGCGAACGTGGCGGAGATTGCCCGGCGTGCTGATCTTCGGCCGAACCAGATCTACAGATGGCGGCGGCAGATGGGGCAGGCAGCGCAGGGCTTTGCAGAGGTGCGGGTGCAGCCCGATCCGATACCGGTGAGCGGATCGGCGATCATCGTGGAGTTCGAACGGGCGATTGTGCGCATCCCCGCCGGTGCCGCGCCCGGTCTGGTGTCGGCAGTGCTGCGGTCGGTCAAGCCGTGATCCCAGTCCCCTCCGGCGTTCGGATATGGATCGCAACGGGGCACACGGACATGCGACGCGGCATGCGCAGCCTGGCCCTGCAGGTGCAGCAGAGTTTCGGACGTGACCCATTCGCGGGCGACCTCTATATTTTCAGAGGTCGCCGTGGCGACCTCTGCAAGATCATCTGGCATGATGGCGTTGGCATGTCGCTTTACGCCAAGCGCTTGGAGCGCGGGAAGTACATCTGGCCCTCGGCCGTGGACGGCGTGATCGCCATTTCCCCCTCGCAGATGGCCTGCATGTTGGAGGCGATCGACTGGCGTAATCCGCAGGCCACTTGGCGTCCGACATTGGCCGGATAAAAGCCCCGGCATGACCTAAGAAGCTAGGGATTCCAGTGCTTTTCCGCTATGTCCTTGCCCATGGGGACCGAGGCGCAAGCACAGATCGACAGCCTTCGCGAGCGGCTCGCCGCTGCCGAGGCTGTCGCCGCTGAAGTCGCCCGCATCAAGGCGATCAACGCCGATCTGGAAGCCCGCAACGCCCTTCTCGAACTGCAGAACGAGAAGATGCGCCGCACCCTTTTCGGCCAGCGATCGGAACGCACGCGCCACCTGCTCGACCAGATGGAACTGGCATTCGAAGAGTGCGAGACGACCGCCAGCGAAGATGAGGCTTTGGCCGCGCTGGCGGCGGCGAAGACCAACGTTGCGCCGTTCGAACGCAAGCGTCCCGCACGCAAGCCCTTGCCTGAGCATCTGCCACGCGAGCGCGTCGTCATCGCCGCGCCCGAGGCCTGCCCCTGCTGCGGCTCGGATCGGCTGTGCAAGCTGGGTGAGGATATTACCGAGACACTTGAGGTCGTGCCGCGCCAGTGGAAGGTGGTCCAGACCGTGCGGGAGAAGTTCTCCTGCCGGGATTGTGAGAAGATCACCCAACCGCCGGCGCCTTTCCACGTCACGCCCCGCGGGCTCTTTGGCCCCAGCTTCCTGGCGATGCTGCTGTTCGAGAAGTTCGGCGCGCATCAGCCGCTCAACCGCCAGCGTGACCGCTATGCCCGCGAGGGGGTGGAACTGAGCCTTTCGACCCTGGCCGATCAGGTCGGCACCTGCACCGCTGCGCTGATGCCGCTCTATCTGTTGATTGAGGCGCATGTCCTGGTCGCGGAGCGGCTGCATGGCGACGATACGACGGTGCCGGTGCTGGCCAAGACCAAGACCGATACGGGCCGGATCTGGACCTATGTCCGGGATGATCGACCTTTTGGCGGACCCGCGCCGCCCGCAGCGATCTTCCACTATTCCCGCGACCGGCGGGGCGAGCATCCCGTGGGCCATCTGCGCGACTGGAGAGGCATTCTCCAGGCCGATGCCTATGCCGGATATAATGCGTTGTTCCATGCGGACCGCCTGCCGGCGCCGCTGACCCGCGCCTTATGCTGGAGCCACGCACGCCGCTATTTCTTCGAGCTGGCCGATGTCGCCGCGCAGCTCAAGAAGCGCCGCAAAAAGGCGCCCGTCATCTCGCCGCTGGCAGTGGAGGCGGTCCGCCGTATTGACGCGATCTTCGACATCGAGCGCGCCATCAACGGCAGACCGGCACAGGAGCGTCTTGCCCTTCGACAGGAACTCAGCGCACCGCTGGTTGCAGATCTGGAGGAATGGATACGCGACAACCGGTCAAAGCTGTCGAAGAACAGCGATGTGGCCGAGGCCATGGATTACATGCTCAAGGCATGGCCTGCCTTCGCCGCGTTCCTCGATGACGGCCGCATCTGCCTTACGAACAACGCGGCGGAACGGGCGCTGAGAGGTATAGCCCTGGGCAGAAAATCATGGCTCTTCGCCGGTTCAGATCGAGGCGGTCAGCGCACCGCCTTCATGCTGAGTCTCATCGGCACGGCAAAGCTAAACGACATCGATCCGCAGGCCTGGCTCGCCGACGTTCTCGCGCGCATCGCCGACATCCCCCAGAACCGTCTCCATGAACTGCTTCCCTGGAACTGGCGCCACACAGAGGATCAACGCCAAGCCGCCTGATCTGCGGCCTTCACCGAATGCCTACAGATATCTTGCCGATGGATCAGCAGATCCATGCTCAACCGGCAGCAAAAACTACCGTGACCTCAGACCTCGGCAAATTGTGCCTGACCCATCAGGCTGATGGCTAAAAACCCCCGGCATACTGCCGGGGGTTTCATCTATCTCCGGCAAAGCCGGAGATAGCCTTCGTTACGTATTAGAACACGTAAACGTTGGCGCTCGCGCCGACCGTGTCGAGACCAGTCAGGCCAGTCACGCCGGACAGCTCGATGACAGTGTCGGTCGCACCGCCCTGGCTGAATACATAGCTGTCGCCAAGATACTCGAAGACCAGTGCTTCGTTCGCACCGTTCGCTGCCAGATTGGCAATGCCAAGAGCTTCAGTGAGCGTTGCCGGACCAGCACCGGTGAAGGTGAGCAGGCCATTTTCGAACTGGCCACCGGCGACCGCGAAATCTCCCGCCTGGACCGATCCTGCCAGCGAGATCACATCGAAATCGCTCTGAGCCGTTGCGTCTTCAGCCGTGCCCTTCTCGAAGCCGACGATCGAGCGGTCATTGGCTCCAACGAGTACGTCGTCCCCGGAACCGAGAGTGATCGAACCGCTCGCAGCCAGATCCGCCAGGTCAAAGGCCAGATTGCCAGTGAGCGCCGACGCGTTCACCGATGCCACGTTCGTGGCCCCAGCCAGATCCAAGTCAAGTGCCTGGGCGCCCGACACCGTCACACTGGTGAGGTCGCCCGTGCCGTTGAAGACGAGCTCATTGCTCGCGTTAGCGCCACCAGAGACGACCGACAGTGACGCTGCGTCGTCAGCGCTAATCACGAGCTGAGTGGCATTGTCACCGGCGCCAGTTGCCGCATCGACGAAGGCCGAGTCGAAGACTGCGTTGACCGAGGTAGCGTTGGTGGTAACCGAAGCATCCGCAGCCGTCGCAGCCGTGGTGGATGCCGGAGCAGTCGATGAAGGCTCATCGATGTCAAGGGTGACAGTCAGCGCACCAGGAGTCGCCTGGTTGAATTCGAGGTCGTTGCCAACCACGGTGTCACCCGTGACGCGATAGCCGACATTGGCGCCAACGTTCAGCAGTTCGGCGTTCGCACCGACGTCACCCGTCGTCACGAATTCCGTAACTGTGTTGTTGGAAGCCAAGATGTTGACGTCAAGCGCTTTGCCCAAGCCAGCAGCATCGAACACTTCGAAGTTCGAAAACGCACCGATGTTGGCCGCACCCACGATGTTAAGCCGCAGCGTATCCAAGCCTGCACCAGCGTCGATGGTGTCACCGGCGTTAACCGTTGCAAGGCCTCCGACGTTGAACGTGTCGACACCCGCACCAAGATTCACGGTGAGTTTGCCATCGCTCCGGCTGTTGACGACAACGGTATCGTCGCCATCGCCAGCATCGACGGCGGTCGTGCCAGCACCATCCGTGGTGACCGTGATCTCGTCAGCACCAGCGCCCGAAACGACTGAAGCGGATACCGTCTCGTCAATTGACGTGGCGGGATCGTTTGCTGCAGTGGTGGTATCCAGCGTCACGACATCATCGCCCGCGCCGGTCGCGATGCTCGCAACGTCCGTGTCGCCGATGAAGCTGATCGCACCAGCACTAGCCGCAGCGTTGACCGAGGTGACCTTGTCGGTGCTGCCCGAGTCGTCAACGGTGAGAGTGGTCGCAACCGCCGAGTTAACCGTCAGCGTCTGCTCGTCTTCACCGACAGTCACGTCAAGCGCCAGCGAAGCCGCAGTGGCGTTCGCCGTGTTCTGCTCCAGAGTGCCCTGCACGGTGACGCTGTTCAGCGCCTCGCCAGCAACATCAAGGTGGGCAACGTTTGCCGCCGTCGCGCCGGCCAATCCATCAGCCTCGATTGCAACGCTGGTCGCCGTCGCAGCGGCAGTGACATCAATGTCACCGGCAGCGGCCTCCAGGTTGCGGAAGCCTGCGACAGTGCCCTCTGCAAGGTTGGTCACGTCCGCGGCAGCGCCAATCTGCCAGAGCTGCTGGACGCCGGCATAGTTGGACGCATCAGCGAGATCGGCTGCAGCAGCGGCATTGAAGATGTTGACGATTTCGACATTTTCCACCGTCGTGTTGGCGGGGAACGCATTGTTTTCCGTGCCAGTGGTGTAGATGTTGAGGGTGTCGGTACCCGTACCGCCATCAAGGTCGTCAAAGGCCGAGAGCGTATCAACGGCCACACCGGCAGCGTTCACCGGCAGGGCATTGAAGACATCATCGCCGTTGGTGCCGGTCAGCGTGTCGGGACCCTGAGTCAGGGTGAGCGTCTGAACAGCCGTGCCACCGCTGCTGTCAATGGTGGTCGGGATAATCGGGGTAGGCGCGGTCGCCGGAACGGTGGTGCCACCTAGCGTCAGACCCGCGGCCGAAACGCGCGCTTCAACGGTGCCATTGGCGAAGCTGATCAGCGTGCCGTTGGTGTCGTTTTGCAGCGTGATGCGCGCAACCTGAGTGCTGCCGCTGAAGACCAGCAGCTGGTTGCCAGCCTGCTGGAAGGTGTAGGACGAGGTGGCGCCGGTCAAACGGACCTGCTCGACATTCTGGTCAACGACAATGCCGGTGGCGTCGTTGGTGTAGGTGACGGTTTCGGTGCCGGCGGCGCCGAACACGTTGCCGCCGAAGGTCACGCCGGTGAGGTTGTCACCCGACGAAAGATAAAGATCAGCCATTTGCTTGCTCCAGAAAAACTGGGATGTCCAGTTAGGAAGGTATTTGCACTGTGACGGCGATGATCCCGCCCTTGATGGGGCGGGATCACATAAGGATCAGGCGAAGGTACCTGCGCCGAAGACAGTATTCAGGTCGCTTGTGCCGAACAGCGCCGCGTCTTGCGCCTGGGTGAGACCCGTCAGCACAACCTGGGTCACCTGGCCGCTGTTGGCATACTGGATAGTAGCCTGGCCATCGGTAAAGTCGCTGTTGTTGAGCGTGCCCGGGTTACCGGCGGGGCTGACGATCTTGTCGCCCGCACCAAAGCCGCTGATCGTGTGCACATAGTTGCCGGCCTCGACCGTGAAGGTGACGTCGCCCGGCGAAGCGTCGCTCGTTCCTGCAGCGTTGATCGTCACGCCCGTCGAGGGCGGCGCGGTGACGTTCACGGTCACGGTGTATTCCGTGACTGCCGTGCCGTCGCTCACGCGGATGGTGAAGTCGTCGGTGCCGACAAAGCCCGCATTCGCAGTATAGGTGTTGGTCGCCAGATCAATCGTGCCGTTGGCCGGGCCATCGGTGGGGCTGATGGAGGCGGTGAGTGCATCCCCGTCGACGTCTGAGGCGCTGATCGTGAATGCCTGCGAGGCACCCGATACGACCGAGAAAGCCCTCGTGGCCGAGGCGTCGATGGTCGGCGCATCGTTCACAGCTGCCAGGTTAACCGTGACAGTCTGGGTCGATGAAGCACCAGCCGAGTCGGTCACAGTCACGGTGAAGCTGTCGGTGCCATTGAAGTTCGCGTTCGGCGTGTAAGTGAACACGCCGTCTTGACCACCGGTCACGGTGCCATTCTGGGCGCCAGCAGCCGAATAGGTCAGCGCGTTATTCTCTGCGTCGGTCGCCGATACCGTGATAGTCGCGGCAGTGTCTTCCGTGCCAGCAACAGCCTGCGTTGCGGCAACGGTCGGCGCAGTGTTAGGCGGCGGAGGCGGCGGGGGAGCCACCGGCTCATTGTCATTATCGTCGCCGCCAGAAGCCGCGAGCGCGATCAGGCCACCCGCTGCAACGACGCCGCCGATGATCAGCGGAGTGCTGACGCCACCGCCGCCGACGCCAGCACCGGCGTCCGCGCTGCCGGAAGCCTGCGCGAAGGAGAAGGACTCGCCGCCGAACATGCTAGCGGAACCGGCCATGGCGCCGGACACATCGGCCATGACGTTAGCAAACGAGAAATCGCCGGCGAGCGACGCGTCAGGCGCGAGCGCGCCAGGCACCGCCTGCTGCAGTTCATCGGCTTCACCCTGCGACAGAACGGCAGCGGAATGATAGGCTGCGGCCTCTGCAGCCGCAGCCTCGTCATGGGCCTGCTTCTGTGCAGCCTGCTTGTCATGATGGTCTTTGGCGCGGCCGAGCACCTTCGCTCGCGCAGCTGTCGCCGTCGTTACGTTCTTTGTCATTTTTCCCCCAATATGGGCTAGAACCGGGGCGAGATGGTCCTCGCTGGCTGTTGTCTAGCAACGGCATTCGGCTGGAACCAAGCGCAACTGGTGCCGAAATGCTACCAAATTGAATGTATTGGGGCGAGAAAGGGTTAGATGCGAGGCTATTTGCAGTATCGCAGTGAGGTTAAATGCGGCGAAGCGAGCCTGCGGCGACGCTCCCTGGTCGATCTATCTAGCGCTCTGTCATGGCTTCGCTCAGGGTTTTGTTGATCGGCTTTGTCAGATAGTGCCACACTGTGTTCCTCCCTGTCTGGATCTCCGCGGTCGCTGTCATTCCAGGCTGTATCTCAATTTTTTCACCGCGCAGATGCGGCTTCATGGGTCGAGGATCCGCGATGATGTGAACCCGGTAATGATAAACCTCGCCCTGCGGGCTCTGTTCAGCGAGCGTATCGGGGCTAATATACGTAACCCTGCCGAGCGCTGATCCGTAGATCGACGAATCATAAGCGTCGAACTTGACTGAGGCGGGTTGGCCAACCCGGACGTAGGCAATGTCGCTTGGCGGCATTTTGGTTTCCAGGATCAGCTGATCGCCGGTGGGGACTATGCTGACCACCTCGTCGCTCGGCCGTAAAACGCCCCCAATGGTGGTGAGTCGAACATTCTTCACGATGCCATCTACCGGGGCGACAATGCGGGTATCCGCAAGCGCATCGCTGCGCTGGTTGAACACCTCCCGGGCGGTGACGAGATCTTCTTCCGTTTTTGTATATTCGGCCTGGAGATCCTGGATATATTTGTTTTTGGCATTCACGATCTGCGACTGAATGTCGGAGACGCCGCGCTGCAATCGCAGCACATCGGCCCGGCTGACGTCGCCATGTTGGAGCAAAGGCATGTTCATGTTCAGCTCCTGCTCCATTAACCCGAGCATGGCGCGAAGTGAGGCAAGCTGATCCTGCAACGCCTGCCGCCGTTTCTGGTAGAGCAGCGTCTGATTGGCCATGAAGTCCGGGAAGGGCTTTACTTCCGCCGGAAACTCCAGTGGTCGGTCGAACAGTTCGGCATTGATCCGGGCCATGCTCGACATCAGGGAGGCGACCTTGCCCTGCGCTTCGCCGACTGCTGCGCTGATCTTGGTGTCGTCCAACTGGACCAGCAATTGACCCTTCTTCACGGCCTCGCCTTCGCGAACCAGGATATTCGCAATCTTGCCGCCGTCGGTGCTCTGAATGACCTGAACCCGGCCGGTCGGGATGATCTGGCCAGGCGCGCGGCTCACCTGATCGAGCTCCGCCCAGAAGGACCAGATCAAGGCGAGCGAGAAGAAGGCTATGATCCCGATGATGATCAAGGAGGATGGTCGGAGCCATCGGTTTCGGAAAGCAGGAGAGATTTTCATGCGCGTGCCCCCTTCGATGCATCCGCCACCTGATTGGCGGGCTGCGGCACTGATGGTGTTTTTTTCAGCCGGTTGAGGACCTCGCCCGTGGGACCATCAAGGGCGATCTGACCATTGGCCATGACAAAAACTCGGCTGGCGAGGTTCAGTAGCTGGAGCTTGTGCGTCACCAGTATCAATGTGGTGTCGAGGGTGAGGCTCGCCTGCAACGTGCGCAGGACAAGCGCCTCGGTATCGACATCGAGATTGGCCGTCGGCTCGTCCAACAAGATCAGCTTTGGCTTGGCGAGGAAGAGCCGCGTGAGCCCCGTCAGCACCCGCTGTCCGCCGGAAAGTCCCCGCCCGCCTTCGCTGATTGGCAGATCAAGTCCCCGAGGATGCGCCGTGATGAGGTTGATCAGGCCCGTTCCTCGCGCCGCTTCCATGATCTCATCGTCGCCCGGGTCCGAAAGGCCCAAAATGAGATTATCGCGAAGACTGCCGTTCACCAGGCGATAATCCTGTGGCAGATAACCGATCTGAGCACGCAGGAGATCCTCGGCGATCTGGCCCATATCGAGCTTATCCATGAGGATCTGCCCTTGCGCAGGCGCATAAAGGCCCGCCATCAGTTTTAGCAACGTCGATTTGCCAGAGCCTATGCCGCCGATCACGCCGATCCGTTCGCCCGCGTTTATCTCCAATCGTGGCACGACGAGACCGGTGCGCTGTCCCGGATAAGCGAACAAGACATTATTGAACGACAGGGAGGGGGAAAGGCGGTTCGGACGAAGCTGGTCGACGTGAGGCGGCCGATCGACCGGCAACTGCAATATATTGTCCAGCATTTGCAAAGATATTTTTGAGTAAGTCCACTGCACCAAGAGGGACGGAAGCTGGCCTAGCAGAGGCCCGTTAACCCGGCCAGAAAGGATAGAACAGGCAATCAGCGCGCCCATCGATATGCGATTTTCGAACACCTCGACCGCGCCCCAGGCGATGAGGCAAACATAGGCGATTTGCTGGATCGTGCCGAAGATGGTTCCGGCCATCGCCTGCAGCCTCTTTACGGGCAATTCCGCCGCATGCACCTCTTCGAGCAAATGATTCCAGCGTGACAGGAGGAACCATTGGCCCCGATTGGCCTTCATCGTTTCGGCAGCGTCTAACGCCTCTACGAGCAACCCGTTTTTGCGATTGCCACTTGCCTGCGCCTTTCCGGTGTTGTCGCGAATGAGCCAGGCGAAAAGCAAAGCCACTAGAATGGCCACGGGGAAGGAAATTGCCAGAACGATCGCAATTACGCCGCCGAGCTTGGCGATGACGACAATGAAGAGAATAGCGAAAGGCAGGTCGGCAAGAGCAAACAAGGCTGACGATGAGAGCATGGCACGGATCTGTTCCAGCCCCTTCAGCTGCGCAGCCGTTGTGCCGATGGAGGGCGGCCGCGCGTCCATTCGCACCTCGGCCGTCCGTGAAAAAAAGAATTCTGACACTTCAGTGTCGATTTTGACCGCCTCATCCTCAAGCATATTTGCTCGCACCACGCGCAGGATGAAGTCGAACAAGATGGCCACAATCGCGCCAGCCGTCAGAACCCAAAGGGTGGAGAATGCGCCACGCGGCACCACGCGATCATAAACCTGCATCGAGTAGATGCTGGTTACCAGAGCGATGACATTAACGACGAATGTGGCGAGAATTGCGAAGAAAATAGTGTGTTTTCGACGGAACACCGCCGACTTGAACACGTCGATGGCCTTTGTGAAAGTCTGGCGGCCTGCCGGCAATGGAATGACCAAGTCATAGAGGTGCGCTCGGTCTGCATCGCGCCAAGTCGTGCTGATCCCCTCTTTGACGATGGCCAATCGATTGTCGCTCTCCACGCGCTCGGCCACCGCCCAGCCGTGATCCGGGTGGTAGACCAGCAGCGGGAACTCATGCGCTCGCGGCATTTCCACGTAAGGCGTGGGAGGGGCCCAGCCCATCGCTTGGCACACTGCGTCCAGTGTGGTCGGGTCGTCACCCCTGATATCGCGGGCAGCATCGGCCCAATCCGGTCGCAGATCGACACGCCGCATGCGGGCGAGCGTTGCAATGGTTGTAACGATTGAGTTCGTCACGTCAGTTCCCCCCATCGGCCGTAACCGAAGCCGATTTTCCAAATGTTGGGCGCCAGCGCCCACTTCGCAGCATCACCCGCACGGCCGTGGACATCGCTGTGACCTGGGCGTCCACCCGGCCCATCTGCGCCGTGACAGCCTCACGCAAAGCATTCATGACGTCCAGCCACGACCGACGGCCAGTGATAAACTGACGCATGTAGCTTTCGCTAACGCGTGCCGCCGTTTCCGATGCTCCCGTGGAAATCTGAGCGCGCGCCCTGGCCGCATCATATTCGATGAGATCGTTAGTCACCTCGCGACGGAGTTGCTGTTCGCTCACGCGTACATCCTCAAGCGCGCCTTGGATCCTCAGCCGAGACCTTTCCACCTCGGAAATCTGGCTCAAGCCGCCACTGGTCTGTTGCCGCAAGACCAGTCCGACTCTGCTGCCGAACACGTCATCATAAGAATATTGCGCATTTAGTTGTGGCAAGATGGACGCCTTGCTGGCGCGCAGGTCCGCTTCTGCAACCGTGACCAATGCGCGGAGGCGGCCCAGCTCGGGATCGTAGCCAACAGCCTCCTCTTCCAACCCGGCGCGGTCTGTCAGGTCGACGATGTCATATGCGGGGATGGCACCGAGATCATAATTTGGATCTGCAATAAGTTCTGCCAGGATCCGCAATGTAGATCGTCGCTGAGCGCGGGTAACAGTGTAGTCCTGTTCAATCTGGGCCGCTCGCGACCGCGCAAGATCAAGGTCGGCAAGCGGGCTTACCTCCTGCTCGACCCGTCGTTCCATGGTGCCGACCAACCGCCGATGCTCTTGCAAGCTTTCGGCGAGCAATTGCTCTCGCTGAGCGAGGCGCACGACATCGAAATAGGCTTGGGCAGTAGTTTGGGCGAGTGTCACCACGGTTTCAACATAGGAGGAGGCGGACACGTCTTCCGCAGCCTTTGCGCGTCGAATATCGGCGCTAAGCCGCCCCCCCGACCATATTGGTAATTCGGCGATCACTTGCGGTTCCGGTGAAGCGTCAGCGTCCAGATAGGCCAAATTCCCGGTGAGGCTGGGGAACCGCCGCCATTTGGCAGCGCGGACGTCGGCTGCTGCAGCACCGAGCGCTGCGCGAGCCGATTTAGCCGAGGGATAATTGCGCGTGACGATATTGACGGCATCGTCAAGAGCTCGTGGCACCTGGGGCGGCGGCTCTGTCCAGCTGATCTCTGGTAGACGCCCCTTCTCGACCTTAGGCGCTGGAGGACCATAGGGCGCGACGGGCCCTTGCTTGGCTCCCGGCTCCTCCTGCGCTGACCCGATAGGCGCTGTGGGAACTGCAGAGACAGACGCTTCGGCAGAGGACTGGACGGTCACCCCGCTCACTCCTGTCGCGCCGAGGGACGGCTGAGCCTGGCTCATACCGACGGTCCCGACAAATTGAAGGGCGCAGATGACGACGATCGCACTCAACGCAGCTCGCCGGAATGAGCGAGTAGATACTTTGCGGTCCAAAGTTCAGTTTCCTGGCTGATTGTAAGTAGAAAAGTGCGCGCGGCTATCGTTCGATTGTCAGATTGCGGGCGCGATGATCCTTCTCATCTTTAGTGAGGCTGACCAGCCCTGCCTTCTTGAGGCGCTCCAGCACCGCATAAAAGCCTTTGTAGGATGTGGCAGCCACCTCCATCGCTTCATTAACGCGAAGCGATCCGCCCATCATCAAGCGAAGAAGCACCCTCGCCTCGGGAGTGAGCAGTCGAAGTTGCTTCTTTCGGTAAAGCCGCGCATCAAAATCGATGAGTTCTTGCCACCGTGGATCGCTCGTATCGATCATCAGCAAATCTTCTGTGTGATCGTCCTCCATAGTTGATTGCCTAATTTGCCGACCCGTGAGGGGTGTGTATAAGGTTTATATGTAAATGTCACATATAAAATGCAACGTGGGCATAGTTCGTGGACGGAGCTGGCGATGGAGGCTGTCGATCGGCTTGTGAGCCGCCGCTCCTCCTCAGCAACAGAGGGCAGATCAACTGCCATCACCTTGCAGATCGCCTCGCTCGAGCGTCCGCGGGAGGTGAGCGGTTGCCGGCATCGTGGAATGCCTTATTTCAGGATGGCTCTTGACCAGCATACACAAAGCCCCCACAACAGCCCTGCAATCTCGCAAAAACCGCGGATTTCCGTGCGCTCGGGTGGCAGGTATTTCGGTCTCGAATCCTCTCTCCCCGACCAATTTCTGCGCATGGATGTGAATATAAGGCGTCGCGCCGGGCCGTGGCGCGGGCCTTCATGCTTGGCTTTACATCCTCGAACCCGTTCGGGCTGAGCGAAGTCGAAGCCCCCAGCCGAGCGGAGCGAGGCAAAATCGGCCTTCGTTTTCCTCAAGGCGAACGGAAACATAAGGGGATGATCCCCGCCCCTGCATGCCCGCAGGAGCGTTTCAGCAGCCCGTCAGCACCGCCAAAGCAGGACACAAGGCCCGGCACACCCGCACCGGGCCCTCCTCCAGCATCTCCGCGTCAGGCTTCGCCGAAGACGCGGCGGAAGATCGTGTCGACCTGGCGGAAGTGATAGTCGAGGTCGAACTTCTCCTCGATCTGTCCGGGGGTCAGCGCGGCCGTGACATCGGGATCGGCTTTCAGAAGCTCCAGCAGCGATAGCTGCCCATCCGACTCCCACACCTTCATCGCGTTGCGCTGTACATAATGGTAGCTATCCTCGCGCGAGACGCCAGCCTGCGTCAGCGCCAGCAGCACGCGCTGCGAGTGAACGAGGCCGCCCATCTTGTCGAGATTCTTCATCATCCGCTCAGGATAGACGAGCAGCTTGTCGATCACGCCCGTCAGGCGGCCCAGCGCGAAATCGAGCGTGATGGTGGCGTCCGGGCCGATATAGCGTTCGACCGACGAGTGGCTGATGTCGCGCTCGTGCCACAGGGCGACATTTTCCATCGCGGGCATGGCGTAGCTGCGCACCATGCGGGCAAGGCCGGTCAGATTTTCGGTCAGCACCGGGTTGCGCTTGTGCGGCATGGCCGAACTGCCTTTCTGTCCTGGCGAGAAATACTCCTCCGCCTCCAGCACCTCGGTGCGTTGCAGATGGCGCACTTCCACCGCCAGGCGTTCGATCGAACTGGCGATGACGCCCAGCGTCGCGAAGAACATGGCGTGGCGGTCGCGCGGGATGACCTGCGTGGAAACCGGCTCGATGGCGAGGCCCAGCTTGGCCGCGACATGCTCCTCCACGCGCGGGTCGATATTGGCGAAGGTGCCGACCGCGCCCGAAATGGCGCAGGTGGCGACTTCCTCCCGCGCGGCGACCAGGCGGGCGCGGCAGCGGGAAAATTCGGCATAGGCCTCCGCCATTTTCAGGCCGAAAGTGACCGGCTCGGCGTGGATGCCGTGGCTGCGGCCGATGGTAGGCGTCAGCTTATGTTCGAAAGCGCGGCGCTTGATGACGTCCAGCAGCTTGTCGAGATCTTCGATCAATATATCGGCGGCGCGGGAAAGCTGAACGGCAAGGCAGGTGTCGAGCACATCGCTGGAGGTCATGCCCTGGTGCATGAAGCGGGCTTCGTCGCCCACCTGCTCCGCCACCCAGGTCAGGAAGGCGATGACGTCATGCTTGGTCACGGCCTCGATCGCGTCGATGGCGGGCACGTCGATCGCGGGATTGGTGGCCCACCAGTCCCACAGCGCCTTGGCCGCCGATTTGGGCACGACGCCCAGTTCGCCCAGCGCCTCGGTCGCATGCGCCTCGATCTCGAACCAGATGCGGAAACGCGCCTCCGGTTCCCAGAGGGCAGTCATTTGCGGGCGGGCGTAGCGCGGGACCATCGGGTCGAATCCTGATTGCTGATGAAGGGTCGCCGCGCGACTAGCAGCCTCGTTCCCGAAGGGCAAATGGGCGGAAAAAGGCTCTCCTGTCCCGCCTTCCGACAGTCCTTTCATCGTGAATATCGCAGCCGGTACAGACGAGTTGAACCATATGCGCGGGTGAATGGATGAAGATGAACAAATGTTCAGGAAATCTGCCGGACAGTCATGTATTCAGATGAACAATTCATCGTACCGCGTGTCTTGCAACGATGGGAATTAATTAAGGAGTTCGCGATGATCCGCGTTCTGACATTGTCGATGGCGATGCTGATCAGCCTGCCCGCTGCCGCACAGCAAGCCTCTTCTCCGCAGACGGAAGCCACTGCGCCCTCTGCTCCTTCCGCCACCCCCGCAAGCCCTGCCGACTCCATCGCGTCGATCGTCGACACCGAGTTTCCGGCCTATGACGCCAACAGCGACAACCAGCTCGACAAGAGCGAGTTCTCCCGCTGGATGGTCGCGCTCAAGGGGCAGGAGATGAAGACGACCGGCAAGACGCTGGCCCCTGCCGAGATTACCGCCTGGGCGGACGGCGCGTTCGCCACCGCTGATGCTGACAAGAGCACTTCTGTCAGCAAGGCCGAACTGATCAGCTATTTGAGCGGCGGCGCCTGACGAAGAACCTCCCGCGCCAAAGCGGGAAGACCAGCCTGAACAAGGGTCGCACATGAGGCGGCGTGGAGCGAAGGCCACGCCGCCTCCTTTTTTAAGCCGTATAGATCAGCCGCGCTTTTTGTTCGCGTACAGCAGCGCGGCGACGATGGCGGCCGAACCGATTCCCACGGCCGTGCCCATCCACACGCCCTTGCTGGCGGACTTGCGCGCGGCGGATGCCAGATCGGCCTTGTCTTCGGGGGTATCGGCGGTTTGGGCGCCTTCCGAGGGCGCATCATGGCTGGGCTTGGTCATAATGGTCCGAAACTATGCAATAAAGCCGCGGCAGGGAAGCCGCTTTCAATAATCGGGCAGCGTCTGGCGCGCTTCGCCCCATCCGCGCAGGTCGCGGCTATTGGCGCGCTCGATCAGCTGATCGACGTCGGCGATGGTGAATGCGCCCGCACTCTCTATGTCTTCCAGTTCCTCCCAGGTCACCGGCACGGCAACAGGCGCATTTTCGCGAGCGCGCACGACATAGGGCAGGACAGCGGTCGCGCCCCGCTGATTGCGCAGCCAGTCGATGAAGATGCGGCCCTTGCGTTTGGCCTTGCTCATGGTGGCGGTAAAGCGGTCCGGCTCCGCTGCCGCCAAGGCGCGGGAAAAGCGATCGGCGAAATCCTTCACCTGCGGCCATTGCGCCTGCGGCGTCAGCGGCACGACGACATGAACGCCCTTACCGCCCGACAGCATGGGAAAGCTGGTGAGGCCGATATCTTCCAGCGTCCGGCGGATATCCCCCGCCGCCTTCTTCACATCCTCAAAATCCAGCCCCTCATCAGGGTCGAGATCGAAGATCAGCCGGTCGGGCCGCTCCACATCCTCCACTCGCGAACCCCAGCCGTGGAATTCGATCGTTCCCATCTGAACGCAGGCCAGCAGCCCGTCTATATCGTCGATGTAGAGATAATCCTCCTCATCCCCATCTTTCTCGCGGATGGGAATATGCTTCACATGATCGCCGAAGCTGCCGCTGTCATGCTTCTGGAAAAAGCATTTCTTCGCCCGTCCCTGCGGGCATCGCACCAGGCTGATCGGCCGGTGCGCGATCCAGGGGAGCATGATCGCGCCTGCCGCCGCATAATAATCGGCCAGTTGCCCCTTGGTCACCTTAGCCTCGGGGAAGATCAGCCGATCACGGTTGCTGATAGTGATGTCGCTCTCAATCTCCGGCGCTGCCATGGGCTTCTCCCGCCTGACCTCTTTTGCCGCCTTGTCTTCGCGCAATCCAAGGAAGCTCCCGTGCCGAACGACATTGTCGCCGGTGAATTCGGCAAAGGCGATTTCGGCGACCAGATCCGGCCGCACCCATTGAGCGCCCCGCGATTCACTGCGGGGGACAGCGACGGCAGGCGCTTTGCGCGCGCGGGCCTTGAGCAATTGGAGCAGGCTTTCGCTATTACGCGCATTGAAGCCGGTGCCCACCTTGCCCGCATAGACAAGGCCGTCCTCACCATGTTGCGCAAGCAGGATATTACGCAGGGCGCGGCCGCTCGCGCCGCTGGGGGTCCAGCCGGCGATGACGAATTCCTGCCGCCTGGTGCATTTCACCTTGAGCCAGTTCCTGGTTCTGGCGCCGCGATAGGGAGCGTCGGCCCGCTTGGAGATGATGCCCTCCTGCCCCGCACCGCACATGGCGTTGTACAGCTTTTCCCCGGCGCCCACTACATGATCGGCAAAGTGGATATGCGCCGCGCCATCGCCGATCAGCGTGGACAGCCTTTCTTTCCTGGCGACGGTGGGAAGCGCGGTCAGGTCCTCCCCGGCAAGCTCCAGCAGGTCAAAGGCGAAGAGATGGAGAGCGCCGCGATCCTCCCCCTTCAGCACGCGCTGGAGTGTCGAGAAGTCGGGGTTGCCGTCCGGTCCCATGGCCACGACCTCGCCATCGATCAGGGCAGGCGGGAGATCGAGCGCGGCCACCTCGGCCGCAAGGGAGGAGAAACGATTGGTCCAGTCGAGCCCGGTGCGAGTGAAAATCTGCACGCGCTTTCCCGCGACGCTGACCAGGCAGCGATAGCCGTCATATTTGATTTCATGAATCCAGCCATTGCCAGTGGGCACGGTGTCCACGAGCGTCGCCAGTTGAGGCGCGCGGAAGGCAGGCGGCTTGCCGGATGCGCGCTTCCGCGGCGGTGTGCGGGACGGAGTGGCCTTTACCGCTTCCATCATGGCGGCATCGAAGGACTTGCCCCTCTTCCCCTTGAGCGAAATCGGCGGCGCATCAGCGGCGATCTGCCCCATGGTGCGGCCGCTGCGAATGCTGGTCAGTTCCCGCGAAACCAAATCATCGGCGGCCCCGGCATAGCCATCCTCGATCTTGCGCAGCAGCCAGTTTTCCCGTTTCTCACCCGGACGCGGTTTCAGTCGGATCAACAGCCATTCGCCCTTCATCCGCTGGCCATGCAGGATGAAGTGAAGATGGCCCTTTTCCAGATCCTTGGCGCTCTTGCCGGGGACAGGCTCCCATGTCCCTTCGTCCCACAGCATCACGGTGCCGCCACCATATTCGCCCTTGGGGATCGTCCCTTCGAAGCTGGCATAGGAGAGCGGATGATCCTCCGTCCGCACGGCGAGCCGCTTGTCGGCGGGGTCAAGGCTCGGGCCTTTCGTCACCGCCCAGCTTTTCAGAACGCCGTCCATTTCCAGCCGGAAGTCGAAATGAAGACGGGTGGCATCATGCTTCTGCACGATGAAGCCGTTACCCCCACTGCGCCCCAGCTTGCCCGCTGGCTCCTTGGTGCGCGTGAAATCGCGCTTATTGTTATAGAGCTTTAGCGGATCGGCTTCGGCCATGGATCATGCCCGCCTTCGCGCGGGGGCCTTGGCCGTGCCAGTCCGCCGCGCGGCGGGCTTTCGGGTAGTGCCTGACTTGGCTGTCGCGCCAGCCGGGGGTTTCTTGCCGCCCGTGTCGACGGATTTTTTGAGCGCGGCCATCAGGTCAATGACATTACCGCTCCGCTTGGCCGGTCCGGTGTCCTCTTCCTCGATGATCCGGCGGCCCTTCGCCTTTTTCTTCTTCTCGATCAACCGCTCTAGCGCGTCGACATAGCGGTCATGGAAGCTGTCGGGCTTAAAGGGCGCGGTCTTCTTTTCGATCAGCGCCTCGGCCAGGTCGAGCAGTTCAGCGTCGGGTTTGACATCCTCTATCTCGCGAAAATAGCTCTGGGCGCGGTTGACCTCATCGGCGTAGCGCAGCGTTTCCAATATCATGCCGCGTCCGCACGGCTTGAGCGACACGATATATTCGCGGCCGCGCATCGCCAGCTGTCCCAGGCCGACCTTCTTCGCCCGGCGCAGCGCTTCGCGCAGGACGACGAACGCCTCTTCGGCAAGGTCATCGGCGGGTACGACATAATAAGGCCGCTCATAGTAGAGAACGTCGATCTCGTCGGCGTTCACGAACTGGGTCAACTCTAGCGTCTTCTTGCTCTCCAGCTTGACGGCCTCAATCTCTTCGGGTTGCAGCAGGACATAATCGCCCTTGCTCACCTCATAGCCTTTGACGATGTCCTCCGGCTTTACCGGCCCGATGCCCGGCACCGTCTTTTCGTAGCGGACGCGCTTGCCGCTGGGCTCATGAATCTGGTGGAAGGCGATCTGCGCGCCCGATTTGGTGGCAGCGTAAATCTCGACAGGAATGGACACCAGCGCCAGCCTGATCTGACCCTGCCAATATGCTCGCGCCGCCATGATCCGATGCCTCCTTGCGACGGTGAAAAATGCGCGAGGGAGGGCCAGAGTTCCGCGTTGACCGCAGCAAAGCCGCAACGCCCAGTGACTCGCATTCGCCCGCCGGACGGCAGGAAATCGGGACGAACCGCTTTCGAAGACCGCCGAAATGCCCTAAGCTGATGGAAATCAGCAGCTAGGACGACATGCCGATGCAATTTTTGCGGACTGCCTTCTGGGTCGTCATCGCCGTGGCCCTCGCCTTTTTCTGCATGGCGAACTACGTGCCTGTGACCGTCCGCCTGTGGGGTGACCTGGTGATGGAAACCAAGCTGCCGGTCCTGCTGATCGGCGCTTTCCTGCTGGGGGCGCTGCCTTTCTGGATCATGGCCCGGGCGACGCGGTGGCGGATGAAGCGCAAGCTGGAAAGCGCCGAGCGCGCGCTGGTGGTCGCCAGCACCCAGCCTGCGCCAACATCCCCCGCGCCTTCCGAAAGCGCGGTTTCCCCGGCACCATCCCTTTCTGCAACAGGAACAGCATGAGCAGCCCTATTTACGTCGCGATCGACACGCCCGACCTGACCAAGGCCCAGCATCTGGCGCAACAGGTGCACAATCATGTCGGCGGGCTGAAACTGGGGCTCGAATTCTTCTGCGCCAACGGACATCATGGCGTGCGGGAGATGATGAAGTTCGGCCTTCCCATCTTCCTGGACCTGAAACTGCATGACATACCTAACACCGTCGCCAAGGCGGTGCAGGCGCTGCATGGGCTGGAACCTGCGGTGCTGACCGTCCATGCCGCGGGCGGACGCGCGATGCTGGAAGATGCGAAGGCGGCTGCTGGCGTCAACACGAAGGTAATCGCCGTCACCGTGCTTACCAGCCTGGACAATGAAGACCTCACCGACATCGGCGTCGGCGGCAAGGCGGAGGATCAGGTCGCGCGTCTCGCTGACCTTGCCCGCAGCGCCGGGCTGGACGGCATCGTCTGTTCGGGCGAGGAGGTGGCGATGGCCAAGCGAGCATGGCCCGACGGCTTTTTCGTCGTGCCCGGCGTGCGTCCCGCTGGCGGCACGATGGGCGACCAGAAGCGCGCCGTCACCCCGCGGGAGGCACTGGATCGCGGCGCGTCCATCCTGGTGGTGGGACGTCCGATCAGCCTGGCGGAAAATCCCGATCTGGCCGCGCGGGAAATCGAAGCGACCCTCTAACCCTTGATTTGGCGCGACCTGCTCCTGCGCGCCAGTTCGAACATTGGTCATGTTTCCAGGAGCGCAGGAACATGAGAGGCTTCGGTCCGCTACAGCTCCGTGGCGGGATCAATAGTCCTTCGAAATGCGAACGTTCGCGCTTTCCCGTCCCAGTGTGGATATGGCGGCCAGCAGGGATAGCCAGCGGGTCACCTGATATTCGATACGAGTGGCGGAATAGCCCTGCCCATCGGTGATCAGCTCCACATAGGTCTTGCGCGTCAGATATTTGCCTGCCGCCAGCGACGTGCCCTGCCCTTGCGCTGGATCGGCCGCGATGATGCGCAGCCGGTCCAGCCCCGCTGCCTTGCGCACCGCGTTGATCGGGTCCAGCCCGCCCCCGCCCTGGAGCGATCCCACCGCCGACGCCAGCTGCAACGCCTCTGGCGCGGACAGGTTGGTGATCGACGTGCCGAAGAGGATGCGGGACAACAACTCATCCTGCGGCAATGCGGGAACGCTGGTGAAGCTGATGTCGGGTTTAAGGCCCGTGCCGCCCACATGGATGGTCGCTGTAAGATCATTGACGTCAGCTTCGGCATCGATGTCCAGTGACGGATTGACCGGCGTGCGCCCGTCGAACTGGATCTTGCCCTCGCGCAGTTCAAACCGCCTGCCCGCGAAGGTATAGCCGCCGCGCACCAGTTCCGCCCGGCCGGAAATGGCGGGGCTGGTCACTGTGCCGCCAATGTCCAGATTCGCGCGCCACTCGCTGTCGAGGCCAAGGCCGGTGACGGTCAGGCGATCACGCGCCCGTGCCTTGATCGCCAGTGCCCAAGGCTGCCGCGTGCGCGGCCGCTCTATCTCATCGCCGTTACGGCTCGTTTCGGTGACGCGCAGTTCGGGGATCTGCGCCACCGCCGCAGCTCTGCCCAGGGTGAAACGGCTGCGGTTGAGGATCAGGTCGCCGCCGATAGCGCCGCCAGTACCGTCGGACCGCAGCGTTATCGGCCCGCTCACCGTAGCGGCGATATCGTCGCGTTCCAGCAAGGCGGCATCGTCCGCCTGCAACCGCAGGTCCATGGCCACGCCGCCAATGCCCGCGAAGGTGAAGCTACCGGTGCCAGTCACCTTGCCGCCGTTGCGGGCCGTGGCCGAGAAATCCGAAATGACGAGCTGCGCGCCGGAAAAGCGCCCGCGCGCGCTGACGCCGCTGAGGCGCATGCCGGTGACCGCGCTGTTGATCGCCGCCTTGTCCGTCGCCAGCGATCCGGCGATGACGGGATTGCCCAAGGTGCCGCGCGCATCGGCGGTAACGCTGACCGGGCCGGAGATATCGACGATCTCCACCCCTGTCAGCCGCCAGAGCGTATCGGCCGTCCCCTTGAAGCGAAGCTGCGCGAATAGAGGCGCGCGGTTCAGCCGCTCTACCAGACTGCCTTCACTGCCCAGCGGCGTCAGCAGAGCCTGGGCGCGGCCGATCGTCTGCCCATCAGCGGCGAAGACCATGCGGGTCGCCAGCCGGTCCTGCGAAAGGATAGCGTTGACCCCGGCATCGACGGGACGTGAACTGAGCGACAGGCCGGAGCGGGAAAGGCCGCGCACCCGCAATTCCGCCGTGCCGCTGGGCAGTCCCCCGCGTGTATGAATGTAGCTGAGCGCGCCGGTCGCGGTGCCGCCAAGCCCCAGATCGTCATAGGCGATGTCGAGCAGCGACAGCGGCAGCTTGTTGAGCCGCGCCTCCACCCGCGTGGTCGCGCCGCTCAATTCCCCGCCCAGTTGCACCGATCCGCCCGCATAGCTGATCGTCGCGGGGGAAAGCCGCCATCCTCCTTCCGTACGCGTGAAGACCGCTGTGCGCGTCAGGCTAACCGGACGGGCATCCACCGTGCCCTTGGCAGTTAGCCGAATGCGGTCAGGTTCGACATTGGCCTCTCCCTGAATGTCGAACAGCCGTCCGCGCTGGCCCGACAGGCTGCCCCGAACGACGCCCCGGCCACCCACCAGTTCAGCATTGGCCGTCATGCGCCCGACAAGCAGGCCGCCCACGCGCAAGCCCCGCGCCTGCACGGCGGCGTTGACCGACGTACCAGCCGGATCGAGCAGGATCGTCGCGTCCAGCTTGCCGCGCCGGATCGAGATCGCCGTCGCGCCTGCAAAGCTCGCATCCGTGGCATCGAGCTTCACGACCAATTGCTGCACGCCATTCACTGGCACGAAGCCGATGAAGCCCGCGACAGGCCCGGTCACCGCCAGCCGGCCATCAAGCCCGCCGGTCACCGGAAGAAGATCACCGCTCGCGATGACACCGGAAACGGCAAGGCGCGCCACCCGCACCACGGCCTGCCCATCGCGCGGCAAGAGGATCATGCCATCACCAGTGAACGGCCCCAGCGTCGAACCTCCTTCGGCAGTGAAGCCATATCCGGCATCGACCGGCGTCAGCCGTGCATGCAGATCGGTGACGCCCAGCGCATCCAACGGGCGCTGGAGCAGCAGGTCGACCGCAGGCCGCTCGACCCGGCCGTCCAGCGTCAGGCGCAAGGGGCCATAGCGGTCATGGGTGCCGCTGCCTTCGAAATGGAATGTGCGGTCGCGCCGTCGATAGCCCTCCGCGGAGAGCTTAAGCAACGGCGCCTCAAGCCGCAGACCGGAGAAGATCAGCCGTCCGTCAGGTCCCCGCGACAGGCCGCTGCGCAGCGTTGGGAGGCCCCCGCCCAGCGACCGCAGGAAGCTGTTGTCCAGCCGCCGCATCTTCGCCGACGCACTGCCGCTGAGGCTGAACGTGCCTTTGGGACCGGGCACTGCGCGCAGGCGGGATACAAGGTCCACTATGCCAAGTCCCCGGATCGCCAGGCCCCTGATCTGACCATCAAGGCCGAAATCATAGCGGCCGGTCTTAAGGTCCGCGAGCATCAGCAGCCTGCCGCTCAGTTTGTCCGAACGGATCGTCATCGGATTGCTGACGATTTGCTGGCCCTTGATCTGAAGCACGCCATCCAGCGAAAAATTGCGCAATATGCCCTCGACCAGCTCCCCTTGGCCATCGAGCCGCCGCGCCTTGAACTGAATCGGGATCAGTGCCGGGCCATTCTTCGCCTTGCGGCCCTTTCCCTGGGCGCGCACGTCGCTGATCATCGTGCGGTCGAACGCCAGTTGGCGGGCGCGCAACAGATATTCATAGCCGAAGGCCGCGAACGGTCCATCCAGGCGGATGCGCGCGGTCACGTCCCGTCCGCCCATTGATTTAAGCAAGGCTTGCGGGCGAACCAGCTTCACATCGACCAGCACATTGTCGAGCGCATTGTTGCGCAGGTCCAGCGCCCCGTCGGCGTTCAGCTCCAGCGCGGCGGAGGTCAGCGAGAGGAAGCCATCGATCCGCCGGTCCTTCATCGCACCCTTGGCATTCACCGCCAGCCGGGGCGCGGAAAGGCGCTGGATCAGCCCCTGCCCCACTATCGCCGATCCTTCGATCGAGCCGGTCGCAGAATAGGTCCCGCCCCGTGCGCCAAGCTGAAGATCGACTACCGGCTCGCCGTCCAGCGTGCCGGAAAGGCGGCCATCCCACCGGGTCCAGCTTCCTTCCCCGCGTACCCGCAAATTGGCGTCCTGCCGCAGGCCAGCCATCGCCGCCAACACGCCGCCCTTGGGCGCGTTGAGCGTCACGTCCAGATCGAAGCGGTCGTCATCGGGGCGGCTGTCGAGCGCGATGTTCAGCGCATCATCACCGTCCAGTGACCGCGCGGAAAGGTCTATCACCGCGCGCCGGTCCCGAATGTCGGCGTCCCCGCTGATCGTCGCCTGCTGCACACGCCCGGTGATGTTCCTGCCGATCGTCAGCCGCTGAATGGAAAATTGCATCAGGCGGATATCGAAGCCGGGAAGGATCGGCCCTTCCCTCTGGCTCGGATTAAGCTTGGGCAGCTTGTGCAAGGTGGCGGCGGGGATCACCAGCCGGTCGATGTCGAGCCGGTTGGAAAGCCATGCGAAAGGCCACCAGTCCAGCTCCACGCGCGGCGCATCCAGAAAGGGGCCCCTCGGATCGGACAAGGTCAGGCCGTGCAGCACCGCCCGGCGATAGATGCTGCCCTCGATGCGGCCGACATGGATGCGCAACCCTGACGGCGGCGCGATCCGGGCGATCCGCGATATGAGGAAGCGGTGGCCCGAAGGCGTATCCAGCCAGGCCAGCGCCCCCGCGCCGGCGAACAGCAGCAGGGCCAGCATTCCCGCAAACCAGCGCTGCCACCTGCCGTCCCAGGCACGTTGACGTTTGACCTGAGGATCGCCGTCCGCCATCAGAAGGCCTGTCCCAGCGAGACATAGACGGCGATCTTCGGATCATCCTTTTGCGGATTGAGCGGGGTGCCGACATCGACACGGATCGGGCCGAAGCTGCTATAATAGCGCACCCCGATGCCAGCGCCGATCCGCAGGTCCCGGAAGCGCGGCAGGAAGCTGGTTGAGATATTGCCTGCGTCCACGAACGGAACCACGCCGAAATTGCCGAAGCGTATGCGCGATTCCAGTGAAAATTCTGCAAGGCTCTTGCCACCGATCGGATCATTGCTGGAATCGCGCGGGCCGATCGCCTGATAGCCATAGCCGCGCACCGACGCGCCGCCGCCCGCATAGAAGCGCCGCGACGGGGCAATGCGGTCGACCGTCGATCCCAATATGGTGCCGAAACGCGCGCGCGCGGCCACCACCACCCGATCGGTCACCGGCTGGTAAACGCTCCCGTCCAGCTGCACGCGCGCATAGCCGAAGGTGCTGTTCTGGAAGGACAGTTCCGGGCTGACGCGTCCGCCCAAGCGGAAACCCGTGCTGGGATTGAGCAGGTCGTCACTGCCGTCATAGGTCAGGCTGAGCGGCACGGCGCCAATCAGGAAAGTGCGCCGGTCCCCGCCGCTGAAAGCGTCCTTTTCGTCGGACGCGATGACCTCAGCGCCGATCCGCCACACCCATTTCTTCTGGAAAAGGATGTTGGTCTGCCGCTCCAACGCGGCGGACAAGGTTATGGTGCGCGCGTCATAGGCATCGCGCTTGATGTTGCTGACTGACACCAGCCCGGTCAGCACATGGTCACGGCGGCGGAAATTGTTGCGCCGGTAGGTGAAGGACGCGGTCTGCTCCTGCGTCCCCAGAACCCCGCGCACCGTCACGGCCCCTTCGGGCGGGAAGAGGTTGCGGTGCTGCCAGCTGACCTCCGCGCGATAACCTTCGCCCGTGCCGTAGCCCAGTTCCCCGGCGACCGTCCGCATCGGCGCGGGCCGCACATCCACGGCCAGATTCACATGCTCGCCATCGCCCGCATCCCTGGGCGTCAATGTGACGGCAGAGGCAAGGCCGGTCGCAATGATGGCGTTGCGCAGGTCTTCCACATCGGACGCCATATAGGGGTCGCCCGGCCGGAACCGGGCGATGCGCTGCACATGGCGGGCGCTGAATATATCGTCGTTCGACAGCAGGATCGTGCCGAAGGTGCGATAGACGCCGGGAGAGACCACGATGTCTAAGTCGCCCCTGCGTTCCTCATGATCGATATGCACTTCCGGCTCACCCACCTTGGCGAAGGGAAAGCCGTTTTCCGCGAGTGCAAGCGACAGCGCTGCCTGCCCCGACAGGATCGCATCGGCGTCGACCGGGTCGCCGGCCTTCAGCGAAAAGGCGCTGCGCAGTTTGGCTTCCCGCTCGCCTGCGGCCGATAGTCCCTCCAGGTCGACTGAGGACAGCAGATAGAGCGTGCCGGGCACTATGCGGAAGGAAACGGCCAACCGGTCCTCACCCGCCGGGGCGACGGAGGAGCGGATGCGGGCGGCGTAATAGCCCTTGGCCCGCAGCAGCCGGTCCAGAAGCTCAGTATCTTCCGCAATGCGCCGGTTGATCTGGGCCAGATTGGCGGGCTTGTCCTCCCCCAGCCGCAGCGCCGACAATTCGCGAAAGCGCGCGTCGAACTGCGCGTCGGCGATCTCCTCCACGCCCTTCAACTGTACCGTATAGCGATGTTCCTGGGCAGGATCGGCGAAGGCACCAGCTAGATCGGTTTCGGCTGCCGCTGCCTCATCCTTGCTTTCCGTGGCAAGTTCCGGCTCATCGGCCACGGGCATGTCCGCCGTCTCTTCAGCGGGAAGGGACTCTACGCTATCAGGCTGCTCTAGATCGGGCCAGGCAATGCCAATATCGGGCATGGGATCGAGCGGGGTCTGCTCCTCCCCGTTCGCTGGGGGCGGGGCAGCACTCTGCGCATGCGCAGGATGCACCAACAGCAGCAGCGGCGCGAAGACAAGTCGAGCAGCTTGCGGCATGCCTGAAATGCGGCAGTTGGTCCGCAAACCGGTGTTCATATCAATGGTCTAGACCATATGGACGGGCAAGCGCCAGAGCGTATCGGTACATGGACGGTCAACCGGCCGGGTTCAAAAAGCCGTGTTCAGCCGGTCCATCAATGCGCGGGCGGGACTGGTCAGTTGCTGCGGCCGGGGGCGCGCCATCTTGTCCATGCTGTCCTGCAATCTGGAGACGCGCTCATATAGTTCCTGGCTCGCCTCGATCAGCGCCCTTGCCGCGAAGGGGAAGGCCGCCGCCACTTCCGGGTCGGTGCCGGTGGCGCGGCCCAGGCGGTATTTTTCGTCGGTCAGATCCGCATCCCCAATCTCCCCCCGCTGCCAGGCCCGCTGGCTGAGAAGCCAGGCGATGATGTGCATCAGCCGGGTAGTCACCTTGAGCGATTCGCAGGCGAAAGATACGCGGCGCAGCGGATCGTCGATGCCCTCCTCTTCCGCTTCGCGCATATCGAAATAGGACCGCGCCTCATCCGCCATGACCATGGCTTCCAGATACAGGCCGTCGACAAGACGCCGGTGCAGACCGCGATCAAGGAACGGAGTGGGAGACATGCTGCATTCCTGACATAAAAGATATGGCTTGTCAGGCCCAGGCGCACCCTGTTGCGCGGCCTGTCCCATTCGGGGCCGTTCTGGCGCGGAATTAACCACAACCTCCCGGCAACCGAGCCGTCAGGCGATGATGTCGGGGATCAGCGAGTCTTCCAGCAGCGCGATTTCGTCGCGCAGCCGCAGCTTGCGCTTCTTGAGTCGCGCGACCTGCATCTGGTCGCCCGCTCCGCTGCCCACCAGCGCGCCAATCGCGCCATCGAGATCCCTGTGCTCGACCCGCAGCAGTTCCAGCCGACGCATGATGTCTTCCCGGCTCAACCCGCCCTCGCTTTCCACGCCCTTTTCCGGCTGTCCCTGATAGCTTGGCTCCGCCCATCGAACCATCGCAAAATTTGGGGCGGCCCGCCGCAAAGCACAGTTCGCATGGGGACAAAGCCGGAGATTCATGATTTACTCATCCATCCATCACCCTCGCAAGGAGAATGTCATGGAAAATAGCCACATTTCAGCTCTTTCGGCCAAGCATGCAGGGCTTGAGGCACGCATCAAGGCGGAGACGAGTCGGCCCATGCCTGACGCGATCCTGGTAGCCTCGCTCAAAAAGCAGAAGCTGCGGCTGAAGGAGGAAATGTCGGCGCGAAATTGAGCCCGGCATAGGCGAAGGGACTGGGCGGCATCATCGCCGGTCAGTCCTCGCCGCCCGCCCATTGCATTCCTTCGACAGGCGCTGTTCCGCTGCTCGTGTGCAGAGGCGGCCGCAGGCGGCGATTGCTAGCGACTGGTCTTCGATGGGCGGAAATGGATGGGCGCTTGGCGTTGCGTATCGCGGGACACAGGCTTGCGCGCCATGTGCGGGTCGATCTCATGAGCGAACTCAACGCCTATTTTGTCGTCGCGTGACCAGACGACCTTGCCGCGAATCCAGCCGATGCCGCGCAATTCCATCAGCAGGTCGATGCCCGCAGGCACCGGCCGTTCGCAATCGGCCATCATGCCCGTGGCGGACAGGTTGCGCACCCGCGCGCGTCCAAGGGGAGCGCCTTCGGTGGACTCCAGGCTGGTGAGCAGGAACAGGCTGTCCCTGGGACCGGTCCGCGCCGGACCCCGCTCACCCAAATCTTGTTCGCTGTCCATCATCAACCCTTGGGATGCCCGCTGTTTCTAACGGACTTGCCATGAGCCGGTGGACAAAGGGTTAATCGTCGCGGGAAACCTTTTCCTGCCGCTCGTGCCGTTCCTGGGCCTCAACGGTCATGGTCGCGATCGGACGGGCTTCCAGACGGCCCAGCGAAATGGGTTCGCCGGTCACTTCGCAATAGCCATATTCGCCCTCGTCAATGCGGCGGAGCGCGGCGTCGATCTTGGAAATGAGCTTGCGCTGACGATCGCGGGTGCGCAGTTCGATCGACCAGTCGGTCTCGCTCGACGCGCGGTCGTTGAGGTCAGGCTCCCGCAGCGGCTCGTTCTGGAGAACCGCCAGCGTGCCTTCCGCCTCCGTCAATATCTGCTTTTTCCAGTCCAGCAGCCGCTGGCGGAAATATTCGAGTTGCAGGGGGTTCATGAACTCTTCGTCAGGCGACGGACGATAGTCGGCGGGAAGTAGTACAGCCGATTTTGGCGGATTTTGGCCGTCATTATCGGAATTCAGGACCGATGCCATCTGGCTCTCCGACTCGATAGGCCCCCTCATGTTTGATTTGCGGAGCCGTGACTTATGGTTGAGCGCGCCTAATAGCCAGCAGCGCCGGGCGACACAAGCGCCCATTCCGAAAGCGACTCAGCCGCCGCATACGCCAGTGAGAGACCGGTGGCGGCCCGGCACTTTCACGACATGGAGGCGCCATGACCCCGTTAAGAGACGATTGCCCGGCCAAAGCCGTTCCACAATGGGACGTTAACCATCTTGATTGAACGCCATTAAGAATTTCTCTCGACTTAACCCCGGCATTCAGAGTTAACGCCATTGAAGTTAATGCGCTCTTTTGCATTTTTGCATGAAGGGGATTGTTCTACGGCCATTACCGGCATGCGGTGACTGGACGGAAGAACAAGAAGACAAAGAAGAGTGGATCACTATGTCGGTACGGATGGCATTGGCTAAATTATGCGCATGCACCTGCGGCGGAGCCTTGATCGGCGGCGGTGCGGTTCATGTCGCGGAAAGCGCTCGTCCCGCGGGGGTCCACAGCAACAAGAGCGCGAAGGCCGCTCCGCGGCGCCATGTCACCCGGCCAGTGAAGCGCAAGGTGGTGAAGACCGTCACCTCCTGCGCCCCGCAGACCATCACCGTAACGACCCAGGCCCCGCCGGTGCCGCTGCCTCCCCCCATGGTGGCAAGCGAGATGCCGGTGATGTCGGGGGGCGGCGGCGGCGCTCCGGTGGTGATGGCGGGAGGACCTGCCTTCGGCGGCGGCTTCATCGGCGGCTTCTTCGGGGGTAGCGGCGGCGGAGGCGGCGGATCGATCGTGATCTCCTCTACCAGCAGTTCGACCGGCGGCATCAGCAGTTCCACAAGCTCGACCACGGGGGGCGTTTCCACCTCGACGGGCGGCGTGTCCACGTCCACCGGCGGCGTTTCGACATCGACCGGCGGCGTGTCCACCTCCAGCGGAAATGTCTCTACGTCCAGCGGCAATGTCTCTACGTCGAGTGGTAACGTTTCCACGTCCAGCGGTAATGTGTCGACGTCGAGCGGCAATGTGACGAGCAGTTCTTCCTCGTCCACTTCCAGCTCGACCTCTTCGTCCACCTCGTCCAGTTCCTCCACCAGCAGCTCGACGTCCAGTTCATCGAGCACCTCAGGCGGTACATCGACCAGCACGGGCGGGACGGATGTTCCCGCGCCGCCGATGGTTCTGCTGTTCGGCGCGGCGGCCGTGGCATTGGTGGCCCGGCGGCGCTTTGCCGAGCGGAAGGCGCAAGCCGCCTGACACGGCGAGACGCATGAACAAAAAGGGGCGGCCCCAGCGGAGCCGCCCCTTTGTCATTTTCGACCCGCGCCGGTTCAGCTTTGGGCGATGATCCGTTCAATCTCCGGCACGGGATGGTTGGCAAGGTCCTTGGCGATCTCTCCCACCAGACGGCTTTGCACTTCCTTGTGATAATGTTTGCGCATCTCGCCAAGCGCTGCTGGCGGAGCCACCACGATCAGCTTTTCAAACTCGTTCGCCAGAGCGCGTTGCTTCAACAGGTCGGTCGCTTCGGCGGCGAAGCGCGCTTCTTCCTGGGCATGATAGTCGGTCTTGCCCATCGTCGCCTGCCCCCCGATGGTCGAGGGAGCCTGGCCCGACAGGTCCGATGACTGGTCCCGGTCGGCGGGATTATCCTGCAACTTGACGGTCTCCGCTTCGAGATTGGGAGCAAAGCGGTCGCCCTTGTTCCGAAAGAACAGCATCTTGCGTCCGTCCGCAACCAGTACCATCGCATCATGATCGATCCACATCGAAGGCTCCTTTCTCTGTCTGCCGCCCTGTCAACGGACATCGGCGCGCAGGGTTGCGCGGTTCAACGCGGAACGGCATAGGGCTGACCCATGCACGACATCCGCTTCATCCGTGAAAATCCCGCTGCTTTCGACGCTGGCCTCGCCCGGCGCGGCATGGCTCCGCAGAGCGCGGAAATCCTGCCGCTCGACGAACGCAGCCGCGCAATCAAGACGGAGTTGCAGCAGGGCCAGGCGCGCCGCAACGAATTGAGCAAGGCGATCGGTCAGGCGATGGCGGCCAAGGATGTTGCCAAGGCAGAGGCGCTGAAGGCGGAAGTCGCGTCGCTCAAGGAGCGCATGCCCGCGCTGGAAAATGAAGACCGCGCGCTGGACGATCAGTTGCAGGCGCTTCTGGCCGCCCTGCCCAACATCCCGGCCGCCGATGTGCCCGACGGCCAGGACGAGGCGGATAATGTCGAGATCGCCCGCTGGGGCACGCCACGCGATTTCGGTTTCGCGCCGCAGGACCATGCGGATTTCGGCCCGGCGTTAGGATTGGACTTTGAAGGCGCGGCCGCTTTGTCGGGTGCGCGTTTCGCCGCATTGCGCGGACCAATGGCGCGGCTGCATCGCGCGCTCGCCCAATATATGCTGGACAGGCAAACGGGCGAAAATGGCTATGAGGAAGTCAATCCGCCCTTGCTGGTGCGCGACGAAGCACTGTTCGGCACCGGGCAGTTGCCGAAATTCGCCGAGGATCTTTTCCGCACGACCGATGACCGCTGGCTGATCCCGACGGCGGAGGTCAGCCTGACCAACCTTGTCCGCGAGCAGATCGTCCCCGTGGACCATCTGCCGCTGCGGCTGACGGCGCTGACCCCCTGTTTCCGGTCCGAAGCGGGCTCGGCGGGGCGCGACACGCGCGGCTTCATCCGCCAGCATCAGTTCGAGAAGGTGGAACTGGTCGCCATCTGCGCGCCCGATGAATCGGCGGCGGAGCATGAGCGGATGTGCGCGGCGGCCGAAGGCATATTGCAGGCGCTGGAACTGCCCTATCGCAAGATGCTGCTGTGCGCCGGCGACATGGGCTTTTCCGCGGCCAAAACCTATGATCTGGAGGTCTGGCTGCCGAGCCAGCAGACCTACCGCGAAATCAGCTCCGTCTCGAACTGCGGCGATTTCCAGGCCCGGCGCATGAATGCGCGCTACCGGCCGGAGGGTGAGAAGCAGACGCGTTTCCTGCACACGCTGAACGGATCGGGACTGGCGGTCGGGCGGACGCTGGTCGCGGTGCTGGAAAATTACCAGCAGGAGGATGGCAGCGTCATCGTACCCGCCGTGCTGGCGCCGTATATGGGCGGGATCACGAAGCTCAGCCCCAACGGAGGTTAGGTTATCCATGCGCATCCTGCTCACCAATGATGATGGCGTGTATGCGCCTGGCCTCAAGGTGCTGGAGGATATTGCGCGCACCCTGTCGGACGACATCTGGATCGTCGCGCCGAGCGAGGAGCAATCGGGCGCCGGGCACAGCCTGACGCTGACCCGCCCCCTGCGCATTCGCAAGCATGGCGACAAGCATTACAGCGTCACCGGCACGCCGACCGACGCGGTGATGATGGCGGTCGGTCACCTGATGAAGGATTGCCGCCCCGACCTGATCCTGTCCGGCGTCAACCGGGGCGCGAACCTGGCGGAGGACGTGACCTATTCGGGCACCGTGTCGGCTGCGATGGAAGGCGCGATCTCCGGCATAAAGTCCATCGCGCTCAGCCAGGTTTATGCGCGGGAAGGCATGGCGGACAGCGTGCCTTTCGCCGCCGCCAGCGCCTGGGGCGAAAAGGTGCTGCGCCCGCTGATCGCGATGCCCGCCAGCCCGCGCATGCTGTTCAACGTCAACTTCCCCGCGATCGACCCGGATGAGGTCAAGGGCATCCGCGTCGCCCGGCAGGGCTTCCATGATGTGGGCCGCACGCACATTGTGGAAGGAACGGACCCGCGCGGCTACCGCTATTACTGGTTCGGCCTTGGCAGCAGCGCCGCCGTGCCCGAAGGCAGCGACCTTGCCGCCATCGCCGATGGATATGTGACGGTGACCCCGCTGCATTACGACCTGACGCAGGACAGCGCGCTGGCCGCGACGGCGCAGGCCTTCGGCCTCTGACCCGCTGGCGGGGATGGAAAGCGTGGCCGTGCTGCATTAGGGTGGCGCGAATGCCCCGCCCTTTCCTTTCCGGCCTGCACATGGACGCGGCATCGGCGCGTTGCCGCCCATGAGGATCACGCCGATGCGCCCGCCGCTGGCCATGACCGGCTTCCTCAGGCGCAGGTCATCCATGCCGGTCTGGGCGGACCTTGCCTGGCGCGTGGCGCTGGTGTTCGGCCTGGTGGCGGTGGTGCTTGCGATCCACTGGGTGGGTCGCGACGGGCTCAAGGACAATCTGGACGGCCGGATCAGCTTCATCGACGTGCTCTACTTCACCACCGTGACGGTGACGACCGTGGGCTATGGCGACATCGTGCCGGTCAGCCCCGAAGCCCGGCTGTTCGAAGCATTGCTGGTCACGCCGATCCGGCTGTTCGTATGGCTGATATTCCTTGGCACGGCCTATAATCTGTTTTTCCGCAACATCCTCTACAGGTGGCGCATGGCTCGCATTCAGGCCGATCTGCACAATCACATCATCGTGACCGGCTTTGGCACCAGCGGCAGCGAAGCGGTGCATGAGCTGCTGGCGCGGGGCGTCGATCCGCGCGAGATCGTCGTCGTGGACCCGGATGAAAAGGCCCTGATCCAGGCGGAAGATCTGGGCTGTAACGTCATGTGCGGCGATTCCACGCGCGACCGGACGTTGAAGGACGTGGCGGTCCATCGCGCGCGGACGCTGATCGTTTCGGCGGGACGGGACGACACGTCGATCCTGATCACGCTGACCGCCCGCCATCTCGCGCCGCGCCTGCCGATCAGCATCGTGGTGCGCAACGAGGATAATGAACTGCCCGCGCGCCAGGCGGGGGCGACGACCGTGATCAATCCGGTCAGCTTTGCCGGGCTGCTGCTGGCGGGCAGCACCAGCGGGCCGCACATCGCCGACTATATGGCCGACCTTGCCGCTACGGGAGGACAGGTGCGTCTGCACGAGCGATGCGTCATGCCCGAAGAGGTCGGCGGGCCGCTGTCGGCGATACGAACGGGGCTGGGCGTGCGCATCTATCGCGGAACGCAGGTCATCGGCTTTTGGGAACCCGGTGCCGCGCAGTTGCAGAGCGGCGACATGATCATCGAGATCGTGGCGGGCGTGGAGCATGACGGACCGCACAATCCCGCCTGACTCCGCCGCAACAAAGGCTATTGGTGACATGGCCCCCGAAAATCACTATGTGCGCGCCGATCATGGCAACCAAAATTCCCGAAGCGCCGAAGGTCGGCATGGTGTCGCTGGGCTGTCCCAAGGCACTGGTCGACAGCGAGCGCATCCTGACCAAGCTGCGGTCCGACGGCTATCAGATGTCGGCCGACTATGCGGGCGCGGACGTCGTGCTCGTGAACACCTGCGGCTTCCTTGATTCGGCCAAGGAAGAATCGCTGGAGGCGATCGGGGAAGCCATCGCCGAAAATGGCCGCGTGATCGTCACGGGCTGCATGGGCAATGAGGCGGAACTGATCCGCCAGAAATTCCCGCAGGTGCTGGCCGTAACCGGCGCGCATCAATATGAGGCGGTGGTGAATGCGGTGCATGAAGCATCGCCGCCGGTGCCCAACGCCTTTGTCGACCTGGTGCCCGAAGGCGGGCTGAAACTGACGCCGCGCCATTACAGCTATCTCAAGATTTCCGAGGGCTGCAACCATCGCTGCTCCTTCTGCATCATCCCGTCGATCCGGGGCGACCTCGTGTCGCGGCGCGTGGACGCGGTGCTGCGCGAGGCGGAAAAGCTGGTGCAGGCGGGGACGAAGGAACTACTGGTCATCAGCCAGGACACCTCGGCCTATGGCGTCGACACCCGGCATGAGAGCCGGTCGTGGAAGGGGCGTGATGTCCGCGCCCACATGACCGATCTGGCGCGGGAGCTTGGCCAGCTGCGCACCGCCGATGGCACGCCGCCATGGGTGCGGCTGCATTATGTCTATCCCTATCCGCATGTGGATCAGGTCATCCCGCTGATGGCGGAGGGGCTGCTGACGCCCTATCTGGACATACCGTTCCAGCACGCCTCGCCCAATGTGCTCAAGGCGATGAAGCGTCCCGCCAATGAAGCCAAGGTGCTGGACCGCATCCGCAACTGGCGGTCGATCTGCCCGGATATCGCCATCCGGTCGTCCTTCGTCGTCGGCTTCCCCGGCGAGACGGAGCAGGATTTCCAATATCTGCTCGAATGGCTGGACGAAGCGCAGCTTGACCGGGTCGGCGCTTTCCGGTTCGAGCCGGTCGAAGGCGCGGCCGCGAACGGCCTGCCCGGCGCGGTGCCCGAAGAGGTGAAGGAGGAACGCTACCAGCGGATCATGGAACGGACCGCCGCGATCAGCGCCGCGAAGCTCAGCGCAAAGGTTGGCTGCGTGATCCCCGTCATCCTGGATGAGGTCGGGGAAGCGGACGAGGATGGCGCGATCGGCGCGACGGGCCGCAGCCAGGCGGATGCGCCGGAGATCGACGGCAACGTCTTCCTGCGCGATGCCGGGGAAGGGCGAAAGGCCGGGGATATTTTCGACGTCCTGATCGAAGATGCCGACGAGCACGACCTTTACGGCGTGCCCGCCACCCGTTGAGGCAGCTTACCCCGGCGCGGCGAAAGCGTCCTGATATTCCGTCTTGATCGCCTTGCGCATCGCGGCGTCCACCGGCAGGAACACTTCATAGCTTCCTTCCGCATAAGGACCGGCGCTGTAAGGACTGATCATCACGGTGACGCCTTCGATCAGCTTGCCGCCCTTCGACACGGGCGTCAGCACTTCCTTCATCGGATCGATGCAGTCGGAGAAGGGATCGTCCCCGCCTCGCGTGACAGGTTCGCCACGCTTCTCCGCCCGCGCCTTGTCCAGTTCGTCGCAAAAGCGGTCGCGAATCGCAGCGGCGAATGCGGCCTCTGATGTCATCAGCGCCGGAAAGCTGGTTTCCCGGCGGCGCGCCTTGTCCCACAACAGGGCCTTGTAAGCCGTCATCCCATGTGCGCCGCCCGTATAGCTATAGTTGGTCGATTGCAGCGCCAGAAAGCGCGGCGTGTCCGCCGTCACCGTCCAGCGGGTTTCCAGGCTATGCGCGTGAAAAGGAAAGCCCGACTGACGCGCCCCCTTCCGGTCCTGCTCCGCCATCTTCAATGCGTCGGCCTTCCCCTCCGTCATGTCCTTGCGCAGCTTGGCCGCAAGGTCAGGCACGGCAGACACCTGAGCGGGCCAGGCATAGAGGAATTCCAGCAATTCGGTCTTTTCCGACTGCTCGAACGGCTTGGCCGGTGCAGGGCGCGGCGCTTCCGCTCCCGCCATGCGGTTGAGGAAATTGGTGGTGGCGACATCCGCGGCACCATCCTGACCCTTGGCTTCATTCTGGCTGGAGGGAGAACAGGCGCACAGCAGCAGGGCCGCTCCAGCGAGCGGCCCCGTCAGCAACATCGATGCGGTGCTCAATGCGCTTTGGCCGCCGCCAGACAGCGCTCGCTGATCGCCTTGCGCGTATAGCTGCTTTGCAGCGCGGCGGCGGCGTTGGGCCAGCCTTCCGCCACCAGCGCCTGCTCCACGGCATGGGCGCCATCGAAGCGCCCGCTTTCGGCCAAGGCGTAAGCGCGGGCGCGCAGCGCCTGTAAACGGCTGTCTTCGCTATGCATCATCGCTTTTCTCCTTTTTTACCCGTGGTTCCAATTTAGACCCGGCGAGCGCAGTTGGCAAAGGCCCAGCCGTCATGATGAGCCTTCCCAGCGACGAAAATTCCGCTTCCCAACCTTGCCGCCATTGTTCAGAGTTCATGGCATGACGCAGTTTTCCGACCTGATCAAAGCCGATAACAACCAGCCAGCCCATATGATCCAGATTGTGGATGCTGGAAGCTTCGAAACATGGCTGGCGGCGCAGCCCGATCGCGTCTGGGCCGTCATCGCGGCGCAGAAGTTCAGCGGAAAAGGCTATGAACATGCGATCGTACCGGGCGAAAGCGCCGGAGACTGGTCGGTCGTCGCGGGCGTGGCCAATCATGCGGAACTGGGCGCATGGTGCCTGGCCAAGCTGGCGGAGGTGCTGCCTGAGGGGCACTATCGCCTTGCGGATGCGCAGGCAGGCCCGGCGATGCTTGGCTGGCTGACCGCCCAATATCGCTTCGACCGCTACCGCAAGGATGACGCCGCATCCGGCCCGCGCATATTGCTGACGGGGGAAGTGGCGAAGATCGACGCCGCCGTAAGGCTTGCGCAAGCCGTTGCGCTTGTCCGCGATCTGGTGAACACACCTGCCGCCGACATGGGCCCTCCCCAGCTTGAAGAGGCCGCCCGCAAGGTCGCGGACGAGTTCGGCGCTACCCTGACCGTGACAAAAGGCGATGCGCTGGAACAGGGCTTCCCCATGATCCACGCGGTCGGCCGCGCTGCGGACAAAGCCTTCGCGCCGCGCCTGATCGAGCTTCGCTGGGGCGATCCGTCGCACCCGCGCCTTGCGATCGTTGGCAAGGGCATATGCTTCGACAGCGGCGGGCTGGACATCAAGCCGTCTTCGGCGATGCGCCTGATGAAGAAGGACATGGGGGGCGCTGCCCACGCGCTGGCCCTGGCGCGCCTGATCATGGGTTCAGGCCTGGCCGTCCGGCTGCACATGCTGATCCCCGCCGCTGAAAATGCCGTGGGGGGCAGCGCCTTCCGCCCCGGCGACATATTGCGCAGCCGCAAGGGGCTGACTGTGGAGATCGGCAATACCGACGCGGAAGGCCGCCTGGTGCTGGGCGACGCGCTGGCGCTGGCGGGAGAGGACGAGCCGGAGTTGATCATCGACTATGCGACCTTGACCGGCGCGGCGCGGGTCGCGGTCGGGCCGGATCTGCCCGCCCTCTTCACCAACGACGATGCGCTGGCGGCGGAGATGGAGGAAGCGGGCAAGGCGGCCGATGACCCCTGCTGGCGCTTGCCGCTGTGGGACGGCTATGCCGAAATGCTGAAATCGGACATTGCCGACATCAACAATGCCGGTGAAGGCGGATTCGCAGGCGCGATCACCGCCGCGCTGTTCCTCAAGCGTTTCGTGCCGGAGAACGCGAAATGGATGCATCTGGACACGTTCGCATGGCGTCCCTCGCCGCGTCCGGGACGGCCCAAGGGCGGCGAAGCGCTGGGCCTGCGTTCCGTCTTCCACCTGCTGCAAAGACGCTACGGCGGAGCTGCGCAGAAATGATCATTTGCCACAATGCCGTTACGCAACCGCATTAGACATTGTGCGTTAGGGGGGGCATGGACGCCGCATCTTCCCCAGACATGGCCACTGAGCTGAACCGCCCCGGCCTGAAACAGCTTGGGCAATGGATGCGAACGCTGGTCGATTATGTCCGATCGGGCAAGCCCGACCTGACCAACCGTCAGATGGCGCTGATGATGACGGTTTATATCAGTGCCGGCCCGCACACCGTGCGCGGTTTGGCCGAGGCGCTGAACGTTTCCAAGCCGGTGATCACCCGCGCGCTCAACAAGCTGTCGGCGCTGGGTTACCTTCGCCGCGAGCGCGATGCGGCGGACCGGCGCAATATTTTCATCACCCGCACCCCGAAGGGGGCGGAATTTCTTGACGCCTTTCACCATTTCATCGCAGGAACCGGCCGCGATGAAAGCCACGATTTCTCCTCAGCGTAAGACACCGCCTGAACGTACCCGTTTCAAACTGGATGGCCGCTCCGTCACCCTGGACAGCCGCATCCATGCCGCGCGCGGGGACCTTGCCGATGTGTCGCTGGCGGGGGTGCTGTTTTCCGCCCATTATGCGCGCGCGGTCGAGCTGACCTGCGTCGCGGCGGGCGCAGCGATCCTGTCGGCCCCTTCGGCGACGGCAACGGCGGTCAGCGAACTTCTGCGGGGCGAAAGCTTCCATGCGCTGGACGTGACGACCGATTGGACATGGGGCTTTTGCGGCCATGATGGCTATGTCGGCTATGTCCGCCGCGAGGCCCTGGACACGCACGAGGAAACGAACCACCGCATCTTCGCTGGCACCGCACCGCTGTTCAGCGCGCCCGACATAAAGGCGCCGATTGCCGACTATTGGCCCGGCGGCGCATTGTTCAAGGGAGAGGCGCAGGGCGATTTCCTGATGTGCAGCGACGGCTATATCCACCGCAGGCACGCCGTCGCCTCCGATGCGCTGGAAAGCGACTGGGTTGCGGTGGCGACGCGCTATCTGGGCCAGCCCTATGTCTGGGGCGGGCGCGGCCATCGCGGCGTGGACTGTTCGGGACTGGTGCAGGTCGCGCTGGGACAATGCGGCGTCAACGCACCGCGCGATACGGATTTGCAGCGGGAAGGGATCGGTTCGCCCCTCCCCGAAGATGCTCCGTCGCAGCGCGGCGACCTGGTCTTCTTCCCAGGCCATGTCGGCATCATGGCCGATGAGCAAAATCTGTTGCATGCCAACGCATATTGGATGGCGGTGGTGATCGAGCCGCTGGCCGATGTGGTGGCGCGGCTGGCGGACGACCATGCGCACCCCATCATCGCGCGGCGGAGGATCAGCGCATGACTCACAAGATATTCATCGACGGCGGCGTCGGCACCACGGGGCTGGAAATCGTGGAGCGGCTGGCGGGCCGCCCCGAACTGTCCGTCGTCACGCTTGACAAGGACCGGCGCAAGGATGCGGATGCGCGCAGGGATGCGCTGAACGCCGCCGACATCGTGATCCTCTGCCTGCCGGACGATGCGGCGCGGGAAGCTGTCGCGCTGATCGGGAACGAGAGCACGCGGGTCATCGATGCGTCGACCGCCCATCGTGTCGCGGACGGCTGGACCTATGGCTTTCCCGAACTGGAGCCGGGCCATCGCCAGAAGCTGGCGCAGGCGCGGTTCGTCGCCAATCCCGGCTGCTGGCCGACCGGCTTTCTGGCGCTGGTGCGGCCGCTGGTGCTGGCGGGGCTGCTGCCTGTGGACTGGCCCGTCACGGTTTCGGGCGCGTCCGGCTACTCAGGCGGCGGCAAGTCGATGATCGCGGAGTTCGAAGGACCGGACGGCGCGCCCAGCGCCTTTCGTCCCTATGGCCTTGGCCTGTCGCACAAGCATGGCCCGGAAATGCTGCGCTATTCGGGCCTCCAGCACCCGCCCCTGTTCGCGCCCGCGGTGGCGAACGCCTATCGCGGGATGATCGTGGAAGTGCCGCTGCAACTTTGCGCGATGCCGGGCGCGCCCAGGATCGCGGATATTCATGCGGCGCTCGCCGATGCCTATGCGGGGTCGGCGATCGTTCAGGTCGCTCCGCTGGAGGAAAGCGACGCGATGACCCAGTTGCGGCTGGAGCATGTCGGCGCGACCGACAGGCTGGCGCTGTTCGTCTTCGGCAATGAGGGAGCAGGGCAGGCCCGGCTGGTCGCGGCGCTGGACAATCTGGGCAAGGGCGCGGCTGGCGCGGCTGTCCAGAATCTCAACATCCTGGCTGGGCTGCCGGAAACTGCGGGCCTGCGGCTCTAACGCCGCGGCCCGTCAGTGGACCGTGCCGACCGGCTTGGCCTGCCTCAACAGCACGATCAGACGTTCGATCTGACGCCAGCGGCAGAAATGAATGTGGTTGCCAAGGTCGCGGCTTTTGTCCGCACGCGCCGACGCCTCATAGCCGGCATTGTCGCCAAAGGCCGCGATGAGTTCCGCCGCATCCTCAAAGCTCTTTCGATCCGAAAGATATGGCAGTTGCATGTGACCCCGCATTCCGTCCCGCTTGCCGCATAAGCCATTCAATCGGCGTGCCATTTCGCCGCCACGCCCGTTCGCTGCGGGATTGAAGGGTGAACGCGCCGTTATCCCCGTCCCTCTCTGGCACATCCATCCCGCAGAGGGACGGCCGCCTGTTTCGAAATGACGCGCAAGAAAGCCGCTGGCGCACGCGCCCTCCCCATGGCAATGCAGGCGCACGATGAGGAAAGACAGGAAGAATCCCACCGGCGCGGGCGCGATCATCGCGTTCCTGATCCTGGGCGGCACGATCGCGGGCGGCCTGATGGGACAGCCGAGCGCCGGGCTGCTTGCCGGGGCAGCGCTTGGCGCCCTGATCGCATTGCTGCTGTGGCTGCGGGAGCGCCGCCAATAGCTTAGGGGCGCCGCTCCGATCCTTGCGGGCCGATGGATCGCATCCTAAACAGGATGGCATGAAAAAACATCTGATCGCCATCACCCTGATCGTGCTGCTCATCATCGCGGGCGCCATCTTCTACTTCGCACGAGGAGACACGGCGAAGCTGGCGGCGGGAGCGGACACGGGGCGGGAGCCGGTCTTCACTTCGCCCCGCAGCGAGATCTTCCCGACGATCAACGTGGCGAAGGTCGTTCGCTGGCAGGCCAATGAAAAGCCAGTCCCCGCCAAGGGCCTGACGGTGGCCCGCTTTGCCGAGGGGCTGGCGCATCCGCGATCGATGCTGGCGCTTCCCAATGGCGACATATTGGTGGCCGAGACGAACAGCCCGCCCCGCCCGGCCGAGGGCATTGTCGATCGCATCATGACCTACCTGATGGACAAGGCGGGCGCTGGCGTCCCGTCGGCCAACCGCATTACGCTGCTGCGGGATGCTGATGGTGACGGGCGGGCGGAAATGAGGACGGCCTTTCTGACGGGCCTGAATTCCCCCTATGGCATGGCGCTGGTGGGCGAGACTCTGTATGTCGCCAATACCGATGCCCTGCTGGCTTTCCCTTACAAGGCGGGAGAGACGCGCATCACCGCGAAGGGGCGCAAGATATTGAACCTGCCCGCGCAGGCGCCCAATCAGCATTGGACCAAGAGCCTGGCCGCCGGGCCGTCCGGCCTTCTCTATGTCGGCGTGGGATCCAACAGCAATATCGCCGAAAACGGGATGGATAAGGAAGCGAACCGCGCCGCAGTGCTGGAGGTCAATCCGAAGACCGGCGACTATCGCATCTTCGCGTCGGGCCTGCGCAATCCGGTCGGATTGGCGTTCGAGCCCAATAGCGGCGCGCTCTGGGGCGTGGTGAATGAGCGCGACATGCTGGGCAGCGACTTGGTGCCGGATTATCTCACCCGCATCGAATTTGGCGGCTTCTATGGCTGGCCGTGGAATTATTGGGGCGGCTATGAGGATCGCCGGGTGCAGCCGCAGCGGCCGGAAGTGCGCGAATATACCAAGCGCCCGGATTATGCGCTGGGCAACCATGTCGCGCCCCTGGGCCTCACATTCGCCGCCAAGGTGAAGCTGGGCGCGCCCTTCCAGAATGGCGCGTTCGTGGGCCTGCACGGCAGCTGGAACCGCAAGCCCGCCGCCGGGTACAAGGTCGTCTTCGTCCCCTTCGCCAGCAATGGCGAGGCCAGTCGCGCCAAGCCGGTCGATGTGCTGACCGGCTTCCTTGATGCGGACGGAAATGCGCGCGGACGCCCCGTGGACGTCACGGCCGACGCCAAGGGCGCGCTGCTGGTGACCGATGACGTGGGGGGAATCGTGTGGCGGGTGGCGAGCGCCAGATAAGGCGCGCCCGCCTTCCCGTTTGCCGGAGAATGCCCGTCAGATGGCCACGCCGCTCCGGCCAGCCAGTTCGACCACATATTGCCAGGCGACGCGCCCGGACCGGCTGCCCCGCTGCGTCGCCCACTGGATCGCTTCCAGCGGATCGAAGCTCAAGCCAAGGCTTTGGGCATAGCCGGAAACGATATCGACATAAGCCTGCTGATCGATCGCATGAAAGCCAAGGCTGAGGCCGAAGCGGTCCGAAAGCGCCATCTTGTCATCCACAACGTCGCGCGGATTGACGGGATCGTCCTGCTCCGAAAGATGCCGGGGCACGATATGGCGGCGGTTCGACGTCACGTAGAGCCGCACATTGGCGGGCCGCGCCGCCGTGCCGCCCTGTAGCAGCGATCGCAGGGATCGCGCGTCGCCCACGCCATTTTCATCAAAGCCCAGATCGTCAAGGAAGAGGATGAAGGGCCTCGCCGTATCCCTGAGGATGGAAAAGAGGCGCGGCAGGCTCGCCAGCTCGTCAATCGCGCATTGCAGCAGCGCGATATCCTGCCCTTCCTGCTGGAGCTTGCGGATCACCGCCGCGACCACGGCCGACTTGCCGGTCCCCCTCGCCCCCCACAGCAGCACGTCATGCGCGGCATGGCCAGCGGCATGACGGCGCGTATTTTCCAGCAGCGTCTGCTTTTGCGCGTCGATGCCGGTCAGCAGCGCGTAATCGACCGGACTGAACCCTTCCACGGCGCTGATCACTGCGCCGTTCCAGACATAGGCGGGGGCTGCGGCGAGATCGGCGCTGGACGATGGCGGCGGAGCGATCCGCTCCAGCGCCTCGGCAATGCGGGTCAGAAGGGCGTCATTCATGGCGTCGGCTTAGCGGCGGCGCAAGGACCGGGCAAGCGCGGCCGCGCTGTCATTCTTCTGTAGTAATGGACTTTTACTCGATGAAAGGGGGGCTTATATCGCGGGGGTCGTGACCATCCCAAATCCAGTCTTTTCCACCAGGATCTGCCGCTATGGCGCGGAAGCGCTGCGCGAGGCGGCATTACTGATCCGTGCCGGTGAGCCCGTCGCGGTCCCCACGGAAACGGTTTACGGACTGGCGGCCGATGCGACGGACTCCAATGCTGTCGCCGCCATTTATGGGGCCAAGGGACGGCCCAGCTTCAACCCGCTGATCGTCCATGTCGCTGACAAGGACATGGCGCAAAGCCTGGCCATATTTTCCCCGGCGGCTGAAAAACTCGCCAGCCGCTTCTGGCCCGGAGCGCTCACTCTGGTCCTGCCAGTTCGTGAAGATAGCAGGCTGTCCCCTCTGGTCATGGCCGGACTTCCGACTGTGGCGCTGCGCTTGCCTGCCCACCCCGCGATGCGGGCGCTGATCCGGGAGAGCGGGCGTCCGCTGGCCGCGCCGTCAGCCAATCGCAGCGGGTCGATCAGTCCCACGCGCGCCGAGCATGTGCTCGCCAGCCTGAATGGCAAGATCCGCCTGATCCTGGATGAAGGCCCGACGAGCGAGGGACTGGAATCGACCATCGCCGCGCCCGAACAGGACTGCGTCCGCCTCCTGCGTCCCGGTCCGGTCACCGCCGCCATGCTGGAGGAGGCAGCGGGACTGCCGGTGATCATCGGGACCGGCGCGAAGATCGAAGCGCCGGGCCAGCTGGAAAGCCATTATGCGCCGTCCAAGCCGGTACGGCTCAACGCCTTGAATGCCGAAAAGGACGAATATCTGATCGGCTTCGGCCTGATGCCCTGCCACATGAACCTCAGCGTGGACGCGGACATTCAGGAAGCGGCGGCGAACCTTTTCGCGATGCTGCATCTGGCCGATGCAAGCGCGGCGAAGAGGATCGCGGTTGCGCCTATTCCTGATGAAGGCATTGGGGCGGCGATCAATGACAGGCTGCGCAGGGCGGCTGCCTGACGTTTTTTTTGGGCGGTGGCTGAGATATACGCTCATCCTGAGCCCGAACGGCGGGAGTTTCGATGTAAGAAGATGCGAGCTGGAAACCAGCTCTGATTAACGTGAAAGCGGCAAGGCGTTCCTGCACGGGACCACGATTGAGCCTGTGGCAGGCGATTGAACCAAGGCTCGCCATCACTCTCGATCCATTCAGCAATTGTCATAACCAGCGCGGCGGCATTCGCGGCGGCGTTGTTCTTCCGCCTTCTTGCGTTCGCGCGCTTCCTGCGCTTCCTGCTTGCGCATGCGGCGGCCATAGTTGCGGTCCGACTCTTCCTGGCTGGTGGTCGCCCAGTCCGCCGCCTGCGCGCCAGCCCGGACCGGCAGGGTGGCGACATCCAGAGCAGTCTTGGCGATGCATCCCGGCAACAGCAGCATCGCCACCGGCGCGCTTATAAGGCAGATGTTCCGCATCGCTCATTCCCCCGTTTCAGGCACCGGCCCATAGCATGGGCGAGATGAACCGCAGCCTAAGCCGCTGGCGCCGATCGGCACATGATCAGCTTTCCACCCGATCGGCAAATCCCTTGCGCAATTTGGCGAGCTTGGGGGGAATGGTGGCCACGCAATAGGGATTGCGGTCGCCCACCCGCTCCCAATATTTCTGATGATAATCTTCGGCCGGATACCAGGGCGCGTCCGGCTCTATGGCCGTGACGATGGGCTGGGCATGACCGGCCTGCGCCCGGCCGATCGCCGCCCGTGCCTCAGCCTCCTGCGCGGCGGAATGCGGGAAGATGGCGGATCGATATTGCGTTCCCACATCATTCCCTTGCCGGTTCAACGTCGTCGGATCATGCGTGGCGAAGAAGATGTCGAGCAGATCGGCATAGCTTATAACCGCAGGATCATAGGTTATGCGGATCGCTTCGGCATGGCCGGTCGTGCCTGAACAGACCTGTTCATAGGTCGGATTGGGCTTCGCCCCGCCGATATAGCCGCTTTCGACCGACTGAACGCCCTTGAGGTTCTGATACACGGCTTCCGTGCACCAGAAGCAGCCGCCCGCCAGGGTCGCGATTTCCGTCGCCATCACCATTCCTTTTCCTGATCGGCAGCCAAGATAGGAAGGGTCAGGCCACGCTTCCAGACCGGCTGAGCAGCGCGTCTGCCTTGGCCCGTTCCTCCGCGACGAGTTCCTTGCGCGACAATTTGCCGACAAGCGTCTTCGGCAGGGTCAGCCGCACTTCGACCTCGCTCACCTTTTCATGCTTGCCAAGCTGCGGGTTAAGCCATTGCTTGAGCGCTTCGCCGTCGATCTGCGCGCCGTCCTGCAAGGTGACGAAAGCCTTGGGACATTCGCCGCGATAGGCATCGGGAATGCCGATCACCAGCGCCTCCTTCACGGCGGGGTGATGATAGAGGATCGCTTCGACCTCGCTCGGAAACACCTTGAACCCGCCGACGGAGATCATGTCCTTTAGGCGATCGACGATCTTCACATAGCCTTCGTCATCGATGATCCCGACGTCGCCCGTGCGCAGCCAGCCGCCGTCCAGAAACACTTCCTTGTCGGCATCGGGCCGCCGCCAATAGCCCTTCATGATCTGCGGTCCGGCAAAGACCAGTTCCCCCGGCTCGCCCGGCGGCGGCGGCTTGGCGGGGTCTTCCCGATCCACCAGCTTCACGCGCGTGCCCGGAACGGGCTGGCCAACGGTGCCCGGCTTGTTCAACCCTTCATAGGGATTGGAGCAGACCACCGGGCTGCTTTCCGTCAGGCCATAGCCTTCGCACAGCTTCGCGCCAGTCACGGCCTCGAACCGCTGCTTCAGTTCCAACGGCAGGGGCGCGCCACCGGAGATGCACAGGCGGAGCGAGGAAAAGTCTATGTTCGGCGTGGCGGGATGGTCGAGCAGCGCCTGATACATGGTAGGCACGCCGGGCAGCGATGCCGCCTTCGTCCGTTGCAGCGCCGCCAGCACCTGCACCGCCTCGAACCGGGGCAGCATCACCATCTCGCCGCCATTCAGCACCGTGCGGTTAAGCACGCATGTGTTGGCGAAGACATGGAAGAAGGGCAGCACGGCCAATATCCGGTCGGGCGCTTCCGGGTGCGGATCGATCAGCCGGACCTGCCGCGCGTTGGCGGTCAGATTCTGATGGGTCAGCATCGCCCCCTTGGGCCGCCCGGTGGTGCCGCCGGTATATTGGAGAAGGGCGACATCCTCCATCGGATCGATCGTCACCGCCGCTGGATCATCGCCATGACGCAGCAGGTTCGCATAGCTGGTGATGCGCGGATCATGAGGGACCGCCGCCGTCTCGGACCGCTTGAAGATGCGGAACAGCACCGACTTGGCAGGCGGCAGCGCTTCCGCCACGCAGCCGACGACCAGGCGTTCAAGGCTGCTATTGTCCAGCACCTCCTGCGCGGTGGGCAGCAGCGCCTTGGCCGACAGGGTGAAGAGTATTTTGGTGCCGCTATCCTCGACCTGATGCTCAAGCTCGGCAGCGGTATAGAGTGGGGAGAAATTGACGACCGTGGCACCGGCCATCATCGCGCCGTAATAGGCAGCGACATAATGCGGGACGTTGGGCAGGAACAGGCCTACGCGATCGCCCTTCCCCACGCCCAGATGCTGCAAGCCCTTGGCCACGCGCCGGATGACGTCCAGCATTTCGCCATAGCTTGTCCTGCGGCCCAGGAAATCGATCATCACCCCATCGGGGTTGGCCGCGGCGCTGTTGACGACCATGTCCACCATCGACATCGGCGGAAACGACTGATCCCACGGCGCAGGATGATTATAATGGTCTCGCCAGACCTCTTCGCTGCTCTCCATGAAAACAGGAGTAAGTCACCTCCCTGCTTTACGCAAGCGTAAAGCAGGGTGTCGCTGAACGGGTCCAGGATCTTGGCGGCGCCGGAAATCAGTTCGGACTCGCTTTTCAACGCCTCTTCGGCGCGCTGGGCGGCATCTTCACGCTCGCGGCGCAATTCGGCGATCAGCGCCTCGCGATCGCCGTCCAGACGGGAGTCCGCCGGTGCTTCGATGCCCGCCTTCTTCGCCGCCTTCGACACCAGGGCGTCAAGCTCACGCTGCGAACAGAGGCCCAGCGTCACAGGGTCCTTCGGCACGATGTTGGCGATGTTCCAGTGCGTCCGGTCGCGGATCGCCGCGATCGTCGTGCGGGTGGTGCCGATCAGCTTGCCGATCGCGCCGTCCGAAATCTCCGGGTGGTTGCGCAGGATCCAGGCGATGCCATCGGGCTTGTCCTGCCGCTTCGACACCGGCGTGTAGCGCGGCCCCTTGGTACGGCGAGCGGGTTCCGGGCCTTTCAGCATCTTGAGCCGGTAGTCCGGGTTCGCTTCGCCCTTGTGGATTTCCTCCATGGTGATTTCATGGGCGCGCACCGGATCGCGGCCGGTATATTTCGTACCGGCGGTATCGTCGGCGATCGCCTGCACTTCCAGGATGTGAAGCCCGCAAAATTCCGCGATCTGATCGAAGCTCAGCGCGGTGTTGTCGACCAGCCAGCTGGCTGTCGCATGGGGCATGAGAGGCTGGGACACGGGGACTTCTCCGGCACTAAAAATGACAAGGGCCGCCCAAGCAGGGCGGCCACGCCCGTGCAGAGATAATGCATGACGCGGCGGCGGGCAAGGAAAAGCGTCAGGCCGCCTTCCCCGCCATGGTGGAGCTGATGCAATGAAGGCCGGTCAGAAACTCCCGCGCGCTGCGCTCCCAACTGAAACTTTGCCCATAGGCGGCGCAGGCGTCCCTGTCGCACTGCAAGGCGGCCGCGATCGCCTGTTCCAGCGTTTTGGACAGGGCGCCGCTTTCAGGGGTCACTATGTCCAGAGGGCCCGGCACTGGGTAGGCGGCCACCGGAGTGCCGCAGGCCAGCGCCTCGATCATCACCAGCCCGAACGTGTCGGTCCGGCTGGGAAAGACGAACAGGTCCGCGCCCGCATAGGCCCCCGCCAGTTCAGCGCCGAACAGGGGACCAAGGAAATGCGCATCGGGATAGGCCCGCTCCAGCGCCGCGCGCGCGGGGCCGTCGCCCACCACGACCTTGCTGCCCGGATGATCGCAGGCAAGGAAGGCTTCCAGATTCTTCTCGATCGCGACGCGGCCGACGGACAGCATGATCGGCCGGGGCAGATCGGCGAACAAAGGCGGCGGCGCGGCATCGGGCGAAAAGGCGTTCAGGTCCACGCCCCGCCCCCATCTGCGGACCTGGGCAATGCCGTGCGCCCGCAACTGCTGCCGCACCGACCGGGTGGATACGAGCACCGCGCGCGCGGGCCCGTGGAACCATCGGATATAGCGCCAGAACCATGCGGCAGGCAGGCCGGTGCGGCGCGACACATAGTCGGGAAAATGCGTGTGATAGGCCGTGGTGAACGGCACGCCCGACCGCAGGCACCAGCGCCGCGCGGCAAGGCATAACGGCCCTTCCGTCGCCAGATGCACCGCGTCGGGCCGGAACTGCGCTATCGCCTTGCCGATCACGCTTGAGCGGACGAACGCCAGCCGGATTTCCGGGTATGTGGGACAGGGAAAGGAGGCATAGAGGTCGGGTGAGACCACCTCGACAACATGCCCCATGCTTTCCAGCACGCCCCTGATCGTCAACAAGGTTCGCACGACGCCATTGACCTGCGGGGACCATGCGTCGGTCACGATGACAATGCGCATCGGCCGGTCCGTCACGCGGCGATGCGGGCGGGCTGGCCCGTGTCGCGCGCAGCTATTTCATCGGCCCAGTGCAATATCTCCATCCGCCCGTCGAAATGCTCTACCAGCGCGGTGCATCCTTCCACCCAATCACCGTCATTATAATATTGGACGCCGGCAATCTCGCGCATCTCGGCATTGTGGATATGCCCGCACACGACCCCATCGACCCCGCGCGTTCCGGCCTCATGCGCCACCACTTCCTCGAAGCGGGAGATGAACTCGACCGCATTCTTGACCTTGTGCTTGGCGATCTTGGACAGCGACCAATAGGGCAGCCCCATGCACTGGCGCACGGCATTGACCACCACATTGAGACGCATCAGCATCGAATAGGCGGCGTCCCCCACAAAGGCGAGCCAGCGATGGGCGAGCATGATCGTGTCGAACTCGTCGCCATGCAGCACCAGCAGCTTGCGGCCGTCAGCGGTCTCATGGATCGCCTTGCGCCGGATTTCCACCCCGCCGAAGCTGAGGCCGGTGAACTGCCGGAACATCTCGTCATGATTGCCGGGGATATAGACGACCCGCGTGCCCCGCTTGGCGCGCTTCATCACGCGCCAGACGACATCATTATGGGCGGCAGGCCAGTAGAAGCGCCGCTTCAGCCGCCAGCCATCTATGATGTCGCCGACCAGATACATGATATCGCTATCCACGCTGTCGAGGAAGTCGATCAGCATCTTCGCATTGCACCCGCGGGTGCCAAGATGGATGTCGGAAATCCAGATGGTGCGGTAGCGCCGCCGCTGCCCCTCCCGCTCAGGGATGACCGGACGGCCATCCCCGTCCTCCAGATCGGCCAGGAAGGGCAAGCGCGTGATGGCATTCATGATGCGGCCTTCGGAGCTGTTGTCCTCAGGACGGATTTCTAGCTAGCCAATGTTACAATCTCGCACTGATTATGACGCTATGACTACAGTCCGGATCAGGAGACCGTCAGCACGATCTTGCCGAAATGCTCGCCCGCATCCATGCGCGCATGCGCCTTGGCGGCATCCGCCAAAGGAAAGCGCATGTCCATCGCCGGGCGCAGCTTGCCCTCTTCCACGAAATGCCAGACGACCTGCCTCAACTCATCCGCGACCAGGCTCTTGAACGCAGCCGATCGGGGCCGCAGGGTCGATCCGGTCAGCGTCAGGCGTTTCGTCATGACTTCGGGGATGAAGATGCTGGCCTTCGCGCCGCCCAGCACGGCAATGGACACATGCCGCCCATCTTCGGCCAGGCATTGCAGGTTGCGCGGCACATAGTCGCCGCCGACTATGTCCAGCACGGCCTGAACGCCCTGACCACCAGTGATGCGGCTGACCTCCGCCACGAAATCCTGCGTCCGGTAATTGACGGCATGATGCGCGCCCCAGCTCAAAGCCTGTTCGCACTTGGCATCGCTGCCGCAGGTCACGATGATGCTGATGTCGAACAGGCGGCAGAGCGAAATGGCCATGGTGCCGATGCCGCTCGTGCCGCCATGGACCAGCACGGTGTCGCCGTTCACCACATAGGCCCGCTCGAACAGGTTGGTCCACACGGTAAAGAGGGTTTCGGGGAGGGCGGCAGCCTCCGCGATGTCGTATCCTTCCGGCACCGGCAGGCACTGCCCGGCTGGCGCGACGGCATATTCCGCATAGCCGCCGCCCGGGAGGAGGGCGCAGACCCGCTGGCCAAGCGCAAGGCCGGTATCATCTCCGGCGGCGGCGATGATGCCAGCGACCTCCAGCCCGGGGATGTCGGTCACGCCGGGCGGCGGCGGATATTTGCCCAGCCGCTGTAACACGTCCGGCCGGTTGACGCCCGCCGCTGCGACCCGGATCAGCACTTCGCCGGGGCCAGGGCGCGGAACAGGCCGCCGCTCCATCACCAGCGCTTCGGGGCCGCCGGGCTTGGGCACCGCAATGGCGTTCATCTCTCCGGGAAGTCCGTCTTCAACCGCCATCCTGGCCCGCCCCCAAGCATTATTGCGCTGCCGCTTTCGATAAACGGCGTCAGCGCCTTATTGACAGACTGGATTGGGCGGTCAACATTGGTGTCATGGACGTGGATGACGATCTTGCCCGCCGGGCTGATGATCCGCTGGCCCAACTGCTCCGACAGGATCTGGGCCCGATGTCCGTTGCCGATCTGGAAGCGCGCATAAAGGCGCTTGAGGGTGAGATAGTTCGAACCCGATCAAAGATTGAAAGCGCCGTTAACCATAAGGCAAGTGCCGAGGCGTTATTCAAGCGATGACCCCGCGCCCCGCCCCCTGCGGCCCTGACAAGGGTTTCACCGGGCACGGGCAGTCTGGCAATTCCGGCGATCAGGGACCCCTCCTTGATCCACCGTCGAGCAATGCCGACATATGGTTCAAGACAGCCCCTCTTGCGGGCTCAGGAGTAGAATAGAAATGCCATCTTTCGCACCCGCCCTTGAAACCACCCTGCACAATGCGCTGACGCATGCGTCGGAGCGCCGCCATGAATATGCGACGCTCGAACATCTGCTGCTCGCCTTGATCGACGACGAGCATGCGTCGAAGGTGATGCAGGCATGCGGCGTGGAGCTTGGCGAACTGGGCGACGCCGTCACCCAATATCTCGACAGCGAACTGGACAGCCTGAAAGTTGAGGGCGCGAGCGACCCTTCGCCCACCAGCGGCTTCCAGCGCGTCGTCCAGCGCGCGATCCTGCACGTTCAATCCTCTGGAAAGGATGAAGTGACGGGAGCCAATGTGCTCGTCGCGCTTTTCTCCGAGAGGGAAAGCTACGCCGTCTACTTCCTCCAGCAACAGGACATGAGCCGCCTGGATGCCGTGAGCTACATCAGCCACGGCGTGGGCAAGGGCACCTCCGCGCCCGAAACCCGCGAGACCAAGGGCGCTCAGGAAGAGGAAAAGAAGGCGCAGGACAGCAAGGGCAAAAAGGACAGTGCCTTGGAGCAGTTCACGGTCAACCTCAATGAGAAGGCGATGCGGGGCAAGGTTGACCCGCTGATCGGCCGCGCGGCCGAAGTCGACCGGACGATCCAGATCCTGTGCCGCAGGTCCAAGAACAACCCGCTCTATGTGGGCGATCCGGGCGTGGGCAAGACCGCCATCGCCGAAGGCCTGGCGCGCAAGATCGTCGAGGGCGAAGTCCCTGACGTGCTCAAGGAAGCGGTGATCTACTCGCTCGACATGGGCGCGCTGCTGGCGGGCACCCGCTATCGCGGCGACTTCGAGGAGCGCCTGAAGGCGGTCGTCACCGAGCTTGAAAAGATGCCGCATGCGGTTCTCTTCATCGACGAGATCCACACCGTCATTGGCGCGGGCGCGACCTCAGGTGGCGCAATGGATGCGTCGAACCTCCTGAAACCCGCCCTGTCGGGCGGCACGATCCGTTGCATCGGTTCGACCACCTACAAGGAGTTCCGCAACCATTTCGAAAAGGACCGTGCCCTGCTGCGCCGGTTCCAGAAGATCGACGTGAACGAACCCACGGTCGAGGACACGATCAAGATTCTCGCCGGGCTACGCAGCGCCTTTGAGGAGCATCACAACGTCAAATACACCCCCGACGCGATCAAGGCGGCGGTGGAGCTTTCGGCGCGCTACATCAACGACCGCAAGCTGCCGGACAAGGCGATCGATGTGATCGACGAGGTCGGCGCGATGCAGATGCTGGTGGTGCCTTCGAAGCGCAAGAAGACGATCACGCCCAGGGAGATCGAAGCGGTCATCGCCACCATGGCGCGCATCCCTCCCAAGACCGTCTCGGCCGACGACAAGTCAGTGCTGGAAACGCTCGACACCGATTTGAAGCGCGTCGTCTTCGGCCAGAACCGGGCGATCGAGGTGCTGTCCTCCGCGATCAAGCTGTCGCGGGCGGGGCTGCGCGACCCGGACAAGCCGATCGGCAACTATCTCTTCTCCGGCCCCACCGGCGTCGGCAAGACGGAGGTTGCTCGGCAACTGGCGAACCTGCTCGGGATTCCGCTCCAGCGTTTCGACATGTCGGAATATATGGAACGCCATTCGGTCAGCCGCCTGATCGGCGCGCCTCCGGGCTATGTCGGCTATGATCAGGGCGGGCTGCTGACCGACGCGGTCGACCAGAATCCGCACAGCGTCCTGCTGCTCGACGAAATCGAAAAGGCGCATCCGGACCTGTTCAACATCCTGCTCCAGGTCATGGACAATGGCCGCCTGACCGATCACCACGGCAAGACAGTGGATTTCCGCAACACCATCCTCATCATGACCACCAATGCCGGTGCGTCGGACATGGCGAAGGAAAGCATCGGCTTTGGCGAACTGACGCGCGACGATGTGCAGGAGGATGCGGTGAAGAAACTCTTCACCCCGGAATTCCGCAACCGTCTCGATGCGATCGTGCCCTTCGGCTATCTGCCGCCGGAAATCGTGGCGCGGGTCATCGACAAGTTCGTGCTTCAGCTTGAACTTCAGCTCGCCGATCGCGACGTCCACATCACGCTGGATGACGAGGCCAAGGCATGGCTGACCAAGAAGGGCTATGACAAGCTCTATGGCGCCCGCCCGATGGGCCGTCTGATGCAGGAGAAGATCAAGCAGCCGCTGGCCGAGGAACTGCTGTTCGGCAAGCTCGTCCACGGCGGCGAGGTCCATGTCCGCTTCAAGGACGACGCCCTCGCCTTCGAGATCACCCCCGCCGCCCCCAAAAAGGGCAAAAAGGGTGGCCGGGCCAAGCCTGCCGAACCGGCGAAGTAAGTCCTTCCGCCATGTGAAAGATTGAGGGCGGCCTGCTTGGGCCGCCCTTTTTCATGAGCGCGATCATCGTCGCAACCCATGCGAAGGTCACAAGCCGTCCCAGACCAAAGCCGTGCTCCTGCGATGGCTGGAGCAAGTCTCGACCACATTGGATTGCCCGCGCCCTGCTGATAGGATGACGGCCCGATCCCACACCACAACAGGGAGTACCCCGATGGCGGCCGACATCACCTTCTACACCAACCCCATGTCGCGCGGACAGATTGCCCGCTGGATGCTGGAAGAGGTTGGCCAGCCCTATGAAATGATCATCCTGGACTATGGTCCCGCGATGAAGGCGGCGGATTATCTCGCCATCAACCCGATGGGCAAGGTCCCCGCCATCGTGCATAAAGGCAAAGTAGTGACCGAGGCCGCCGCCATCTGCGCCTATCTGGCCGATGCCTTCCCGGACGCGGGACTGGCTCCGCCTCTCGCCGAACGTGCTGACTATTATCGCTGGATGTTCTTCGCCGCTGGCCCGGTGGAGGCCGCCGTGTCCAACAAGGCGTTGGGCCTGTCCGTACCCGAAGGGCGCGAACGCACCATCGGCTATGGCAGCTTCGATCACATGATCGATGCGCTGGAGCAGGCGGTTTCGGGCGAGCAATGGATTTGCGGCGATCAGTTCACCGCCGCTGACGTCTATGCCGGTTCACAGGTGGATTGGGGCCTGACCTTCGGCACCATGCCTTCGCGGCCAGCCTTCGAGGCCTATGCAGCGCGGCTGCGGGAGCGCCCGGCCTACAAGCGGCAAAAGGAACTCGACAACGCCCTAATCGCCCAGATGCAACGGCCCGCATAAGAAAAGGCCCGGCGGAACACCTGCCGGGCCTCACCATATGGTTCCGCTGTCAGGCGATCATTCGCGATTGCCCATGAAGCGCAGCAGGAACAGGAACATGTTGATAAAGTCGAGATAGAGGCTGAGCGCCCCCATCACCACCGACTTGCCCATCATGTCCGTGCCCGCGACATGCGCGTAGATGCTCTTGATCTTCTGCGTGTCATAAGCGGTCAGCCCGGCAAACAGCAGCACGCCGATAAAGCTGATCACCATGTCCATCGCGCTGGACCGCATGAACAGGTTGATGAGCGAAGCGACCAGCAGGCCGACGACACCCATGATCAGGAAAGTGCCAAACCCCGAAAGGTCTTTCTTCGTCGTATAGCCCCACAGGCTGAGACCCGCGAACGCCGCGGCGGTCGCGAAGAAGGTCTGTGCGATCGACGTCTGCGTATACATCAGGAAGATGGACGACAGCGAAAGCCCCATTACCCCCGCATAGGCCCAGTAAATGGCCTGGGCCGCAGGCGTCGACAGCTTGTTGATGCCAAAGCTCAACACCATCACGAACAGCAGGGGCGAAAACATGATGACATATTTCAGGATGCCCGGCTGCAACAGGATCTGCGCCGCGGGCGAGCTCATCCCGCCCCAGGAAAACAGCAGCGCGACGATGCCGGTCAGCAGCACGCCGCTCGCCATATAATTATAGACGGACAGCATGTAGCTGCGCAGGCCAGCGTCGAACGCCTCCCCTCGCGCAACCGTCGTGCCGCCAAGGCCCGCAATGTTCGAGCGGGGATCAGACCAATTGGCCATGGGTTAATCTCCTTTGCCGGGCGATCTTCCGCCGGTCATTCCATTATCGGCGCATATGGCTCGCAGTTCAAGCATGGAGCGAAGTTCTGGCGTAGCGCCGCACCCATCCTATATGATCGGCATGCACCGGCTGTTCATTGCCATCCGCCCGCCCGCCGAAATTCGGGCGCGGCTGCTGTCCCTTCCCGGCAATGTGCCCGGCGCGCGCTGGCAGGATGACGATCAGCTCCATCTGACGCTGCGATTTGCCGGAGAAGTTGGCCCGCATCAGGCTCAGGACCTGGCCGATGCGCTTGATTCAGTGCGCTTTGGTTCCTTTTCCATTGCCCTTGCCGGTCTGGGCCAATTTGAACGAAAAGGCAGGGTGAACACGATCTGGGCGGCGGTGCAGCCACGAGAACCGCTCGCTCAGTTGCAGCGCAAGGTCGACCGGGCATGCGTTCGCGCGGGTCTTCCTCCGGAGGAGCGCGCCTTTCTGCCGCACATCACGCTCGCGCGTCTGGGCCGGGACGCGGGTTCCACCCAATCCTTCATGGAACTGAACGCCGGACTTACCAGCCCGCCTTTTTCGGTCGACAGTTTCGCACTGTTCGAAAGCCACCTGGGCCAATCGGGCGCGATCTATCATCAGGCGGCCATCTACCGCGCCACACCGGCGGAGATATAGCGCAAGTCCAGCCGCGCGTTGATCGATGCCATGTTCCTGCGCAGGCAGAAACCCAGTTCCCATCTCTCTCACGGACCCCTTGTCTCGTGCGCGAAAACACTCGTGCGGGATCTGGATCAGATACATTTCTAGGTAGCACCCTCCCCGCACGAATGGGCCGGGCTGCTCTGCCGGAAAGCAGCGCCCGGCCATCCCGGCGAAAAGAGATCAGGCCAGCTCAGCCCGCGGAAACGACGCCGCACGCCACCCGGCCGCCAGCATTGCCCGCAGGATCGCTCTTATTATCATCGGCCTGAGCGTGGATCACGATCGCCGCGCCGTCCGCGTCCAGCAATGGCGTCGAACCGCTGCGAAGCATTGCGCCAGGAATGACATATTCCATCTGCCCGGAACCGTCAGCGCCCGCGAGCATGTTTGGCATGTCTCCCATATGCATGCCTGCCGGATTGTCCTTGCCATGCTGGCGGCCCGTCGGGTTCCAATGCCCGCCTGCACTGGTGAAGTCGGGCGGCGTGCAAACGCCGGTTCCATGGACATGGACTGCATGTATGCCCGGTGTCAGGCCCGTGGCATTGATCGTCACATGCAGGCCGTCAGCGGCCTCCGTCACTCTCGCCTCACCGCGCGGCGATCCGTCACCCGCCAGCAGAACAGCCGTGGCAGATGCGGCGGGCGCGGCCCCTTGCGCACTCTCGCTCTGCGGCGTCGCACAGGCGTTCAAGGCGCAAGCTGAGGACAAGACTAAGGCTAGGAGGGATTTTTGCATGAGGGATTGCACTCCAAATTGATCTTCTCAGGCTAAAGCGGCCAGATCCGCTTTTGTTGCGCAGGCGGCCGTGGCCGGGCTTCCGCGTCACCACCGCCTCGGCGCTGGCATGCATGCAATGCGAGAACGGAACCCTGGCATCGGTTCAGCACCTGCCGCGCCATGAAGAAAAAAGGGGCCAGTCTTTCGACCGGCCCCCATTTCTCTTTCCATCTCGAAAGATGGAAAATCCTTACTGACCCGAACCCGGACCGTAGGTGATTTCCACGCGACGGTTCTGAAGTTCGCGCACACCGTCGGCGGTTTCGACGCGGGGGTTCGATTCACCGAACGCCTGGGTCGTCATCACGCCATCGGGGATGCCCTTCGAAGCCATGTAGGCCTTGACCGCGTCAGCACGGCGCTGCGACAGGCCGACGTTGTACGAGGCCGAACCCGAACGGTCCGCATAGCCCGCCAGCATGACCTGGGCGCTGCCGCAGTTGCTGTAGGCCGAAACCGCGTTGTCCAGAATGGTGGCGGCGTCAGGCGTGATGTCCGACTTGTCCCATTCGAAGAAGACGATGTACGGCCCAGGGCTGCACTCAGCGACCGGCGGGGGCGGCGGCGGAGGCGGCGGAGGCGGCGGGGGCGGCGGCGGGGGAGGCGGCGGCGGAGCAGCCGGCTCACCGAAGTTATACGCCAGACCCAGCAGCAAGCTGTGCGTACGCAGCTTGGTTTCCACATCCGCGCCAGCCGGACCAGCGAAGGTCGTGTAGGCAGGGATCAGGTTGATGTCGTCCTGGTTGAAGAAGCGATACTTCAGCGAGACGTCGAGGTTGTTGGTCAGCGGGTAACGAACGCCAGCGATCGCCTGCCAGGCGAAGCCGGTGTCGGAATCGTTGACCACATCGTTGGCCAGCTTGGCGCGCGAAACGCCGACACCACCACCGACAAAGCCCTGAAGGCCATCATCAGCACCGAAATCCAGAAGGCCGTTCAGCATGAACGACAGGGCCGAGGCCGAACCGCCGATGCCGGTCTTGTCGAGGTCAACCTTGGCGCGCTTGTAGGCAGCTTCGGCTTCCAGACGGAAACCACCGAAGTCATAGCCGATCACCGCGTCGCCGTCCCAACCCTTGTGGTAGTCGGCAGTGCCGGTCACGCCACCGGGAACCAGTGCGCCCGTGTCGTCGAAACCGGGGGTGAAGGTGATGTCCTGATCTTCGACAAGCACGACGCCGGAGTCGATACCGATGTACCAGCTGTCATCACGCGCCAAGGCCGGGGTGGCCAGGGCGCTGGTCGCAAGCGCAGCCGCGAGGGCAAGCTTCCGCATTTGGATTCCCCTTTCAAAAGTGTCACGAAGGACTGCTGAAACCCTGTATCGGCAAGAAAGTTTCATGGCAAGTCCACATTTGGCGAAACTGTTGCACTTTTACATCATAGCGGCCGATTGAGGCAGGAAACAAGGTAAAGGCAAAGACCTTTCATGTAAAAGTTTCCTATGACAAAGTCATGACGCGATGAGCCCGTGGTGGCGCAGAACAGCAAGGATAGCAGCGATGGAGCTTCGCGCCTCACCATCGACAGTCGCGCCCCCGGCGGGCGCAGTAATCGGCGCGCCCTAGCTGCCGACGATCCGAAGGCCGCCAAAATACAATCCGTCCTCGCCAAGTCCCGCATCCTGCCAGCTTCCGCCGGTATAATGCATGTTATTGGCGCGGTCGGTCACCCATAAGGAAAGGCCAGTGCGCGGCGTGACGAACCGCCAACCGCCGTCAGTCCAGCAGGCGACGGCATCCTCCTGCCCCGCCCATGCCCCCATGGCGCCCGCCGCGACGATCCAGCATTTGCCGGGTGCCGGATCTGCGGGAGGCTCATTCTGATCGGCGCTTTCCACCTCGCCATGCAGCAGCATGTCGATCCGCGCCAGCGCCTCATTGTGGAAAAGCTCCTTTTGCGCCTGCCCTGAAAAAAGCTGCGGCAGCGCCCAGCGGGGCGTCACATCGGTCGTCATCATCATATCCTTCCAGGAAAGCTGTCAGAGGAAAAGCGGCAGCACGGCCGGACGGCCCGCCGCAAAGGACCCGATCTGCCGGATCTCGATCGCCACTGCTCCGCCGCCATCGGCAGCGATCATGGCCGCATCGTAGGACCAGGCGGCCTCAACGATTTCCACCCTGCGGAGGAGAGCGCCGCCACGCAGCACCCTCACCTCATAGCGTTCGCTCTGCTCGGTCAGCGGCGCATCCGACCCGCTGAGCCAGCGCCACCCACCCCTGCTCCGCCGTGTCCAGCCAATCGTCCATCCGCCCGATCCGTCCGCAACGGCGCGCACATGCACCGGAGACGGCGGGATCAGCGCCTCGCCGCTCACCACCAGCGCCGCTTCCGCCGGTTCCGCATCACCGGCCCCGATCGCCGCCAGACGGAGAAGCGCCCCCGGCTCGACACCGCTCTGCGCCACGAAGGGTTCGGCCAGCCGCTCCTCCTCCAGCAACAGAAACGCCTCGCCCGGTTCATGCGCCCCCATCGCCCATTCCGTCCCGCACAGGCCCCGCCGCAGCCCTTCCAGCCGGAAGCTATCCGGCCCCGTCTGCGCCACGCGCGAAAACTGGATCAGTTCACGCCCCGCCAGCGCAAGATTGCGCCCAGCGGACAAGGCCGCCTCGTCCGCATCCGCCAATTCCATGTCCGCCGATCCCAGCGTGACATGCAAGGCGTTGGGCTCATCGATCATCGTCGCGCTGCCCGGCAGCAGCACGCCGTCCACCCGGCCCATCACCGCGGCCGGAGCGGTTCGTCCCACGGGCGCCGCCTCGCCGCTCGCGCTCATGGAAAACAGCGCCGCGCCCCGCCATCCCGCCCCGCCGCTTGCCGCGGCCACGATTACCGGAGCCACGGCCGAACCATCCCTGATTGGCGGCAGGTCGACGAGCATCAGTTTCGTCGGTCCATGCGGCGCATCTTCCTGCCGCACCACCGTTCCCGAAGATGCACCGGCGGGCAGCACCGCCTCCGCTCCCGGCACGCGGCGCAGGGTAAGGCGGACCGCCATCCCCTCCCATTCCCGTTCCTCGATCCGCCATCGGCCCGGCGCGCCTTCCACGCGCACCACATCGCCAGCCTCATGGCGCAGGGCATCCCAGCCGCAACGCAGGGACATGCTCGATCGCCCTGCCCAGGCATGGGCCAGCCGCCGCGCCGCCAGCGTCCGCGCCGCATCGCCTGAAAGCACGGCGGGCAGGTCGATGCCCTGCTCCGTCCTCCCCGGCCCCGGACGGCTCACTCGCTGGACGCCAGCCTGATAGTCCCGCTCCGCATCATAGTGACGAAGCGATAGCGCGGCCGGAACGCCTTCCGCCGCCGCGCCCGACCGCTCGGATGGCTCCAGCCTGCGCCCGTTCACTCGCTGGCACAGCCCTTCACGCCCAATCTCGACCGGAGTCCCCTCGACAACGGAACCGGCAAGCCCCAGCCCCCCGCCGTTGTCGACAAAGGCAAGGTCATGCGCCTCGATCAAGGGAGCCAGCGCGTCCGCCACGTCGCGTCCACCCGCCGCATAGCCATCCACCGCGCCCGGCAACCCTCCGGCCAGCACATCCCCGCACAGCTCCCGCGCGACCGCGCCGATGCCGACAGCGCCCTCATCCGCCTCCACCTCGAACGTCAGCGACGGGATGCGATTGCCATAATCCGCCAGTTGCAGATCCTCGAACACCGCATAGGCGATGCCGCGATGCGCGGTCGCGCGCGCCAGCCCCTGCGCCGACGCGATCAGCGGGTCGGCCGCCTGCTCCTCCCCGCCGTCATGCAGCCGGAAAGCGCCCAGTTCCGTCTTGAAGTCTCCCGCCGCACCGCGCAGCAGATTGCCATCGGCCCAGATACGCCGCACCGCCCTCACCTTCCGCGCGGACAGGGCAACCGCAAAGCTCGATGAATAGCTGTAGCTGGTGACGCTCGGCCGCCCCTTGCCCCCGCCGCTCCTGCTCCGCTTTTCCTTGAGGTCCGTCGCCCAGATCACCGTGCCAGCGACGCGCATCGTGCCGAAAATCTTCGGTATCTGCGCGCCATAGGTCGACGTCTGCACCTGCAAGTCCGCCAGCCGCCGCCCTTCCACGCCCTTGGGCCTGAACAGCACCGCCTGGTCCAGGCTGTTGCCGATCAGCCCGCCGATCGCCGCGCCCAGCGGCCCGCCAATGGCGGTGCCCAGCGCCGTCAGAACGATAGTCGCCATCTCTCCTCCTGTTCCATTCGCCAGTGGCCGATCACCGGCCAGGGTGACGGCCCCGGCATCTCGACCACGCGCCCCAGCCCCGCATGGGCGTGCACATGGCCGCCCGGCACCACCACCATCAGATGCAGTTGCAACGGCCCCGGCCGCACCAACGCCAGACTGCCGGGCCCGCCGCCATCCGTTTCCACCAGCCCCGCCCCGGCCAGCCAGCCGCGCGCCACCGCTTCATTTCCTGAACGCAGGCCATATCCGCGCGGCGGCATCCCCTTGTGCCCCGCCCGCGCTAACGCCAGCACGGCCAGCCCCACGCAATCCACGCCCCGCTCCGCGCTGCGGCCGTGCAGGCGGAAGGGCGCGCCTACCAGATCGCGCGCGGCGGCGACGATCCGCGCCGCCCTCTCTTCATCGCTCATGCGCCGGGATAGCGGGTCAGCAGATCCGTCCCCGGCAGATAGGGTTCGCCCCGGAAATTGGCGGCATTGCCAAAGCGCGTGGCGCAACTTTCCAGCCGCCGGTCGCACCCTTCCGTCAGCAGCGCGATCGTTCCCGGCTCCACCACGAAGTGCGGCGCGTCGGCCAGCGTCACGCTGCCCGCATCATTGTCGATGACCGCCTGCACCGTCCCGCAATTGGGCCCCGTCAGCCAGCGCAGGCTGCCATAGCCATAGACGCCAGCTACAAGGCCCGTCGCGCTCACCACCGCATCATCCACGCCAGTCACCGTCACCAGCTTCCGCCGCCCCGCCAGGTCCACGCGGCACTGCCCGTCGCCCAGATGCGCCCGGCAATCGGGCGAGGTAGACGGCGCGACCGGCCCTTTCAGCGCAGCCATCGCCCCCACCAGTTCCGCCGTGAAAGCGCCGCCCCGGCAGGTCACGCCGCCGATCTCGCCCCGCGCCAGCAACAGCCACATCTCGCCGGGCGCTTCCCATTCCGTCAGCCGCAATTCCAGCGCCGCGCCGTCCCAGCGGCCCGCCATCAGGTCGCGCTCGCTGATCGCATCCGCCACCAGCGCGCCCGCCACATCGGTATCGCTGCCCTCCGCCGTGATCCGGCTGTGGATCGCGGACGGCATCATCCCCGGCGCGGCGCGATAGCGGACATGGCCGATCTCCAGGTCCCGGTCATGGCTGGTCAGCCCGATGGTGACGCCGTCGCGCCGCTCCAGCCGCCAGCAAAAGGCCAGCGTGGCGAGCGGCCTGTCCAATCCCTCCAGCCCGCTCATTCCCTGATCTCCACCAGCGGCACCGAAGGCGCTTCGCCCGCGGCAAAGGTCGCGCGGTTGATGTCCAGCCGGTCCTCGGCAAAGCGCACCGGCACATCGAAACGGAACCCCGCCGTCACCACCGCGCCGGGCGCTGGCGCGGCATCGAAAGCGATGACGCCCAGCCCCGCATGGCTCCACCCGCCCGACAGTTCCACGCCATTCACGGCAACCCTGATGCTTCCCGGCACCGGCCGCGTGATCCGCCGCGTCTGCGCGTCCTCCCCGCCGCCATAATGGCGCTGCAAGGGGAACTCGGCGCGCACGCCATCGCCGATGCCCAGCCGCTGGTCTATAGCGCTCGGCGCTTGCCCGATCGCGCAACTGCGATCGTCATAGGGATCGGTCAGGCGAAAGCCCCGTGCCGCACCCCGCCGCGCACGGAAAAAGGCGATCAGCGCGGCGATATCCGCCTCCGACCGTACCCCCGGCCCGGCATCGAACGACAACCGCGCATCGGCCCAGTCGCTGCTGCGCCGCTCATGCCCTGACGGGCTCTCGACGATCTGCGTCGAAAATGCGGGCGACAGGCTGGCCTCGCGCCCAATGCTCAAAGGAAAAGCCACATCGTCAAAGGCTTGCATGTCTTCGTCCCCCTGAAGTCTGAAGCAGGTGAAGCCGTCCCGCGCCACCTGCGGCAGCGCCCAGACAAAGGTCGCGGCGGTCCCGCGCCGCACCGCCGCCTCCGCCGCATCGGCGATCCTGCGCCACTGCACCGCCTGACTGGGCAACAGCACGAAGCCGGAAAAATAATGCTGCTCCGCGACCGGATAGCCCAGCCGCGCTGTCGCAAGCGCGACGCCCTTGTCCGTCAGGCTCCGCCGCCCTTCGGTCACCCAGTCATAATCTTCCAGTTGCAGCACATCGAACGCAGGATATGCCCATCCCACGGGCATGTTCGCCCGCTTGGCCTCCGGCGCGAGCGGGTCGAGCACGGTCGGCAGATAGGCCAGCAGATGCGTCACCGCGCCCGGCGCGACCCCCTTGACCCATGCGCACAGCGCCGCCGTCGAAGCCGCCAGCACCGCGCCCGCCTGATCCAGCAGCGCTTTCTGCGCGGCGGTCAGCGTCCCTCGCACATCGGGGATGGACACCGGGCTGCCCCCGAACGCCGCCCGCGCCGCATCGTCATACAGGCAGATGCGGCCATCGCCCATCACCCACCACCATGGCTCGCCGACCTGGAACTTGACGGTCAGGCCCGCCGCCAGCGCGATGGAAACAAAGGCGCCCGCCACCAGCCGCAAATAGCTCATCGCCCCGTCATGCGCTGGCGACAGCAATGTCGAAGGCGGCGACCAGCCGGTCAGCGCGGGCGCGCCATTTTCCGCCCGCTGCTTCCAGTCGTTCCAGCAATGCGCGTCGAACAGCTCGTAGGACAGAGACCAGATGATCCCCATCCCCATCGCCCTGGCCCGCCGCGCGAAATCGGCGTGCCAGGCCGTGCATGGCGCATTCAGCACGCCGCCCGCCAGACTCACATAATGGCCGTCGCCCAGCGGTTCGAGCCGGAAATAATGGCTCATGCCGACATAATGGTTGATGTCGCCGCGATAGCCCAGCGCATGGATGGACGCGACGATCCGCTCCGGCGTCTGGTTGAAACAGTCGTCATAACCCGTCGCCATCGACAGCCCATGTTCGGGCACCATGACGTCGCCAACCTTCAGCACGCTTCCCGCGCCGTCGCAGCTCATGCCGCTGATCTCGGCCCATCCCTCCACCGCCGCGCCGAAGGGCGTCGACCCCGCGTCATAGCCGGGCGGAGCGATGGAAATGAACATCCGGTCGACATCCCCGGCCCACACCGGATCAGCCTCGCCGGGCAGCAGGAATCCGCCGTCCAGATCGGCAAAGTCCAGCGTGACCCGCGCATCCTCCGGCGATCCATCGGCATAGTTCCACAGCCGCACATACCAGGATCGCGCTTGCCCCGCCTCGTCCCTGCCCTCGATCGTCAGCGTGGGCCCGTGCGTCTCGTCCAGCCGCCTCAGCCCCCCGCTGCGCCAGCGGAACCGCAGCACGCACTGGCGGAAGTCCCTCGCCGTTTCATAGGCCAGCAGCGGATGGCTCCATTTGTCCTCCGCTTCCCAGATCAGCCCCGCCAGATCGCCCGATCCATAGAAAACGGCGTCCACCCGCAGCGCGTCGGCGGCCGTGGTGACGACGCTCGCCATCATCGGGCGCGGGAAATTGACGGTCCAGCAGGCCGGGGCGAAACGCTTCATGAAGCGCGTCTCCTGCCCCCGCCTCTTGTCCGCCAGCCAGTAATCCAGTCCGCTCATGCGTTCAGCGCCCCCCTGACCGTCCGCGCCACCTGCCGCGCGCTGCGCGCCAGCAGCCGGTGCGCCTCCTGCCCCTCGCCCCGGCCAGCGACCGCGATGCTGACCCGCACCTCGCGCGCGCCTCCGCCGCCGTTCGGCACCACCTGTCCGCTCGCGGTCGGCACGAACATTTCGGGCCCGCGCTCGCCGACCATATAGGCCCGCCCCGGCGCCACTGGCCCGCCCGTCGCCCGCCCAGGCAGCCCCAGCGCCGCCGAAGCCAGGTTCAGCAGCGCGCCGCCCGTCCCGCCGATGCTCCCTGCTGCCGATCTGACCGCGGCCGACGCAATGTCCTCCAGCACCGCCGAAGCGACGTGCTTCAACTCCTCAAAGCCGAACCGCCCCGAACGCACCGCCCGCAACAGCCCCTGCTCGATCCGCCGCCCGGCCCGCTCCGCGCCGCTTGCCAGCGGCCCTTCCATCTCCCCGCGCATCGCCTCCACGTCGCGCGACAATCCTTGCGTATCCGCGCGCACCCGCACGACCAGCGTCTCTATTTCCTCGTCCATCCCGCCCCTCCACACATAAAAAGCCCCTCCCCGTCAGGGAGGGGTCGGGGAAGCCTGCCCCTCCCCAACCCTGCCTCCGTTCGTTTCGAGCGAAGCCGGGAACATGCCCGCCACCCCCGGAACAAGCAGGGGTCAATCCGGCATCATCGCCTTCAACCGCTCCAGTTCCCCCGCATCCATCGCGGCCTCGGCCTCATCCTCCCCCCGCGCCGCGCGCAGCACCGCCTCCAGCTCCACCGGCGTGGAGCGCCAGAACTCGTCCGGCCGCCAGCCCAGCAGCCATCCCGCGACGCCCGCCAGCCGCGCCGCTGTTTTGAAGAAGCTCATCGTCCCCCCAAAATCTGCCTGAGTATCCCGCGCAGCACCGGCGACAGCTTCGCCAGCCCCATCTCGACGATCGCCTCGCCCAGCCTTTCGCGCGTCAGCCCTTGCGGCGGGTCGGCGAGGCAGTGCCAGAACAGCGCCGCCATGTCGGACAGCGACAGCCTGCCGTCCGCGGCCCTGTCCACCAGTTCGAACAGCGGCCCCAGTTCCTCTTCCGCCGCCACCAGCGCGGCAAAGCTCGGCCGCAGCCTCACCGTCTCGCCCGCCAGTTCCAGCGCGGCCTCGCCCCTCGCGCCATTGGGCACAGGATTGGGGCCGCTCATTCCGACACCACCGGGCCGGAGCTTTCCAGGCTCAGCGCATAGTTGCGCTCGCCATTATAATCCCCGGCATAGTCGAGGCGCGTCACCAGAAAGCGGCCGCGCATCCGCTCGCCGCTTTCGAAGCTCAGTTCATAATGTTCGATGGTGCCGGACAGCGCATGGTTGCGGATGCGCACCTCGGCCGCCGATCCGGTGAAGATTCCCGCCGCCGACACGCTGACCGACCGCACCCCCGCGCCGGACAGCAATTCGCGCCACCCGCCGGAATCCTTGCTGGTGACGTTCACCGCCTCGCCATTCACCGATAGCTGCGTGGTGCGCATCCCCGCCACCGTCGCATAAGCGGGCGGGCTGCCGCCATCGCCCACCTTCAATAGAAATGCGCTTCCTTTTTCTACGCCCATGGAGCATTCTCCTGTAAGATAAACCGTGTAAGATTCGCGATTGAGAGAGGTTCGAATGCTTGGCGCACTTCCCCTCATCATGCTGCTGGCGGCACCCCAATCGGGCGACGCCGTGGGCGCTGGCCGCAAGGCGTTCTCGCAATGCCTGTCCGCCCAGATTCAGCCCGCGCTCGACCAGAAGATGACGCTTGGATCCTTCCAGTCAGCGCTGAAGGCAAAGTGCGGCGACAAGGAAGCGGCCTTCCGCGCCGCCGTCGTCGCCGATGATAAGGCCAGCGGCATGTCCGACAAGGACGCGCAGTCCGATGCGGACGATCAGGTCGCCGAATATGTCGACAAGATCACCAGCGAGTTCGAAGACTATTCAAACGGCGGCTGACGCCACCCGCACCCGGTAGTCGGCAATGGCGCGCCAGCCATCGCCATCCCGCGCGCCCGTCCGCATCAATCGCGACCGGATCAGCCGCGCGCCGGCCACCCGCCATTCTTCACCCGCCATATCCAGCGCCTGCATGACAGCCTCGACCCGCGCCAGCATCCCCGCGATCCGATCCGTCCTGTCCCCGGCGTCGAACAGGCTGACGGTCAGCCGCACCTCGCGCCCGTCCACCCCCTTCGCGCCCCAATCGCTGGCGATGCACTCCCCCATCACCGCATAGGGCGGGGCAGCGCGCCCCGGCTGCCCGTCATACAGGCCGTTCAGCACGTCCATCAGCCCGGCATCCGCTCTCAGGGCGTCGATCACCGCCGCCCGCACCCTCACTTCCGCGCTCATCCCCGTCCCCTCCCCGCCTCGCGCAAGCCAAGGCTGTTCATCCAGCGGCGCATGAGCGCAGGCCCGCTCAACCGCACCGTCTCGCCCTCGATCGCCGTCTCTTCGACGCCAGCATCGGCCGCCGCCCGCGCCACCTCCTCGCGCCGCCGCGCCGCCCGCTCCTCCGCCAGCCGCGCCAGCCGCCGCAGCGATGCCCCGCTCATGCCAGCCGCATCCGCCGCCACGGCCGCCACAGCGCGCTCACCACGGCGGGCGGAGAAGGCACGTCGCCGCCCCGCGCCGCGAAATGCTCGGCCGCCAGCCGCACGATCCCCTGCCTGATCGGATCGGGCAGACCCTCCGGCTCCGCTGCCAGCCCGGCGCGGTAACGCACCGCCAGCACCCGCCGTCCGGCCAGCGGCGCGGCCCGCACCCATCCATCGCCCGCCGCGTCGATGTCCACCGCATAGCGATCCACCGGCAGCGCCTCGCCAGCGCCATCCGGCCCCACCGCCTCGACCCCCAGCACCGCGACCACCGGCCGCGCCGCCAGCCGCTGCCAGCTTCCGTCCGCCCGCACCGTCTCGCGCGCGCCGCCGATCATCAGCCACTGGCCGGTGAACTGCTCGCACAGCCCCGTCGCGCCCAGCAGCAGCGCGTGCAGCAACCGATCCTCGCGCTCCCCCGTGATCCGCAGATATTCCTTCAATTCGGCGAGGGGCGCGCCCGGCGCCCCCGCCTCTTCCCGCACCAGCACCATCGCCCCTCCAGAGGAAAAAAGGGGGCGTCCGCAAAGACGCCCCCAAAAGCGCCCGGCAACAGCTTCGCCGGGCAAGTCGCACCTGACGGCCTCAGGAAGCGGCGAATTTCATCAGCTTGATCGCCTCGGAATTGGCGACCGCGCCGCCGATGCGCTTCACGGCATAGAAGTGCACGAACGGCTTGTTGCTGAACGGGTCGCGCAGGATGCTGGTCTCGCTGCGCTCCGAGATCACATAGCCCGCCCTGAAGTTGCCGAAGGCGATCGACAGGCTGCCCGCCGCGATATCGGGCATGTCCTCGGCTTCCACCACCGGATAGCCCAGCAGCGTCGCAGGCTGTCCAGCGGCCAGCGACGGCTGCCAGATGAACACGCCATCGCTCGTCTTCATCTTGCGGATGGCGCTCAGCGTCGCGGAGTTCATCACGAAGCACGCCCCCTGGCGATAGGGCGCGCGCAGGCTCTGCACCAGGTCGATCAGCTTGTCCTGCGGGCTCACCGCCGCAAAGCCCGCCGCCGCGCCCGACGCCACATATTGCAGCGATCCGAACGCGCGCACCCCGTCCGCCTCGTTGGTCGCGGCATAGGTCAGGAAGCCCTTGGGCTTGTTCGTGCCATTGCCGTTGACGAACGCCGCGCCCTCGGCCGCCGCGAACTCGCGGGCGATCTCGCCTGCCAGCCATGCTTCCACGTCGAACTGCACATCGTCCAGCATCGCCTGGCTCGCCGCCGGATTGGCGTACAGCTCGCCCGATGGCGGGACGATCTCGTTGAAGCTAGGCGTCGCCGTCTCCGCCCGCGCACCCGTCTCGCTCGCCCAGCCCGACACGATGCCGCCCGACGTCACCAGCTTGCGGTAACCGGCGGTTCCCGTGCGCACCACATTGGCGATCGAACGGATCGGCGAGATGGCCTTCAACGTGCCGTCGATGATCTGGTCGATCTCGCGCGGCACCGCATAGCCGCCCGCCGCATTGCTCGCCCCCGAAAAGCTCTTGAGCTCAACGCCCGCTTCCATGCCCTGGCGCAGATAGCGGTCGACGAAGGCCGCCCGATGCGGATCAACGGCGCCACCCTTCACCCCGTCCAGCGCCGGACGCTGCTGCGCCAGCAACGCCCCTTTCAGCGCCGCGATCTCCCCCTCCATCGCCTCGATCCGCTCCCCCTGCGCCACCGCTTCAAAGCTCGCTTCCAACTGATCCGTCATCCGTCACTCCCACAAAAAAGGCGGCCCAACCGGACCGCCCGAAAAATCAAAAATCGTCGCCATCTTCAAAAGAAGGGCAGATACGGTCTTGATCTAACCCTCAGCCAAAGTTGAGGAACCAAGCCAATCCTAGCTGCGGGGACACTACGACCATCGCTTCTCCATGATTGATGATCTTAACCCAGCTACCAGGCTCGCTGAGCGCATGTTCGTAAGCCTCCACGAGGCGATAACGCCTTGCCTTCGCCGACGCGCAATCCGTCGCGTGAAGCGCGTAAAGCGTGATCTCGCTTCCATCCGGCCCGAGGTCCGCATACTGGCCATCCCGAATGGTGATGGGGGTCTGCCGCCATTCAGCGGGCAACTTGCCTCCCCACAAAAACGAGTACCGCGCTTTGTCGGAAATCCGGTAAGCTCCGAACGAACATCCCTCGCGTAAGTCGAAGGTTGAACCGAACGCCAGAACGTCAGACCATTCTATTTCCTTCGGCAATGCCCCACGCGGACCTCGCCAGCTTAGATAGCCACAGAAACCCAGCGGAAGGACAAGCAGCGAAACAAAAAAAGTTAAACAGCCATATTTAAGTACACGCTTGCCGCCACTCATGATCACGCCTCCATTCGCCGGGCAGGAGTAAAGCCAGGAAGTTAAGGCATCACTCCACCGCAATCACCCGCGCCAGCGGCTGCATCGGATGCGTCACCACGCTCACCTCCACCACTTCCAGCGCCAGCAATTCGCGCGGGGCCGCCCCGCGCGCCTCCCGCACGCGATAGCCAAAGGACAGCCCGTCCACCGCCCTGTCGCGCAACGCCTGCGCCGCTTCCCGCCCGGCGGCGGTGCGCCCCGACACCCGCCCGATCACCCGCAGCCCGCGCGCATCCTCCTCGATCCGCTCGACCGTGCCGATCGCCTCGCCCGGCCGATGCTGCCACAGCAGCGGCACGCCAGCAGCAACGCCCGCAAAAGCGCCCGCCCGCACCACATCCCCGCCCCGGTCCACCCGGTCGAACACCGCCGCATATCCGGCAAAGCGCAAATCAACATCGGGCGCCCCTCCGCTCATGCCCGGATCATCCCCAGCAGCCCCGCCTTCACCGCCACGCCCAGCAGCACCAGCGCCATCACGATCCGCACCGCCCATCCCACGACAGCGCCCCGCGCCGCCTTCTTCGCGTCGCGCCAGGCGGACAGCAGTTCGCGCAATTCCCGCACATCCCCTTCCGCTCCCCGATCCGCCAGCCCCAGCCGCTCCAGCGCCCGCCCCGCGCCAAGCTCGCTCGCCTCCTCGATCAGGGCGCGGACCATCACCATGTCCATCTGCCCCGGCACGCCTTCGGCCTGCGCCACCAGCCGCGCCAGCATCTCGCCATCATATTTCATCGGCCCCACTCCACTCATTCACGCGGCGCAGAGACAAAAAAGGCCGCCAAAGGCAGCCCCAAAAACCCTCCGCGCCCTCTGCGCCTCTGCGCGAACCTCACATCCCCAACATCGCCTTCTTCTCTTCCGCCGACAGGAAATCCGCCCCGGCCACCCGGTCCCATAAGGCCGTCCGCTCCTCCGACAGCGCGGGCACGGCATCCAGATCGGGCGTCAAACTCAACCCCGGCCACCAGCTACCCAGCCCCTGCGCCAGTCCCCCGCAAATCTTGTTCAGCAGCGGCAGGATCGTCTGCCGCCACAGCGCCTTGTTCGCTTCGCGATAATTGGCATAGCTATTGTCGCCCGGCAGGCCCATCAGCATCGGCGGCACGCCGAACGCCAGCGCGATCTCCCGCGCGGCCGCCGCTTTCAGCCCCACGAAATCCATCTCCGCAGGGGTCAGGCTCATCGCCTTCCAATCCAGCCCGCCTTCCAGCAGCATCGGCCGTCCCGCATTGGCCGCGCCGGAAAAGGCCACCTCCATCTCGCGCTTCACCCGCTCGAACTGCTCCGGGCTCATCACCGACCCGTCGCCCGGATCATAGACCATCGCGCCCGACGGCCGCGCCGCATTGTCCAACAGCGCCTTGTTCCACACCGTCGCCGCATTGTGGATGGCGACCGCCCCGGCCGCCGCGCCCGCGCAGCCCAGCCCATAATGATCGTCCAGCGGATTGAGCGCCTTCAAGTGGATGATGCTCGTCCGCCCCGCCGCGTCTTCCGGCAGCAGGCGCGTCACACTGTCGCCCACGCGATAGAGATAGGCGGCGGGCCATCCGCGCGCGTCCGCCTCCACGCTCACCCGTTCTGGCCGCAGCGCGTAAAGTTCGGCGGGCCTGCCGTCCGCGCCCGCCAATATCTGGACATAGCCATTGCCGTGCAGCAGCAAATGGCTCGCCAGCACCTCCACCAGCGCCTGTCCGCTTGAACAGCGCGTCACCAGCGAAAGCGCCCGCGCGCCCTCCTCCAGCTCGACCCCGCTTGCCGTCAGCGCGGTCGCGCCCGCCCCTTCCGACACCAGCCGCAACGCGCGCTGCGCCACGGGATTGCCGATCACGCCCGACCGTAGCTGCGCCTCATAGGAGGCTGGCCATTCCCCCAGCGCCACCGCGCCCGAACCCCAGGCGCGCGCCAGCACCGGCCGCGCGGAAGCCCGCGCCGCCTTCGTCCCGAAAAACTTCATGAAAGCACCCCGCACAAAAAATCCCCTCCCGTTCGGAAGGGGAGAGGATCAAGAAACCAGCGGCGTTCAACCGCCCGGCTTTACATAATAAGCCCGATCGGGCTGAACATGGTCTGGGCTGGATCGCCCATGCCCGTCAGGGCTGAACCACCCCACAGCCGTTCGGGCTGGATCAACCACGGCCGTTCCGGCTGAACCACCCCGCACCCGTTGGGGCTGAGCCACCCATATCCGTTCGGGCTGAGCCTGTCGAAGCCCACCCCTGAGCCTGTCGAAGGGCCTTCCCTCTCAAGAGAAGACTGACCCTTCCTCCTTACGGATTACGCGCCAAAATCCGGTCACAGGTCGAATTTGTACCCTCGCTCTTCCCGATCACCCGCCCGGCCACGGCGCCCGCCGCACCCGCCAGCAGGGACTCGCCCAGATTTCCGCCCGCCAGAGCGCCCACGCCAGCGCCGCCCGCAGCGCCGATCACCGTCCCGCGATCCCGGCCCTTCTTCGCCTGCAACAGGCAATAGCGCACATCGTCGCGGTCGCGCGGCGCGGCCCTCGCCACCCGCGCGCGCTCCTTGCTGCTCAGCGACGCTGCCATGACCGGCGAGGCGGCGACCGTTACGCCAGCGGCTATCATCATGATTTTGGCCAGCTTCATGACCGATACTCCTTCCGAAATTGACTTGCGCTAATACGCCGCCCCTGCGCCGGGGTTCCTCACACGCTGCGCACGCGCGCATCCCCGCGCCGTCCCAGCATCAGTTCGGTCAGCGCCCACACCAGCGCGTCCGCGCGGTCGGGCGACCGCCCCGGACCCACATAGCCGCCCCCTGCCACCAGCCCGCACATCTGGTCTTCCAATTGCCAGAAGGCGCCCAGATGCAGCACGCGCCCCGCTTCATACAGCGCCGCCACGGGTTCCGCCCGCGCCGCCTTGCCCCGGCTGGCATGGACCAGCCGCACCGGCAGCGCCGCCTCCGCCGCGCGCAGCACGCTTTCCACCATCGCCCCGCCATTATTGGCCTCCGCCACCACGCGGTCGGCCCCATGCGCTACCGCAGCCGCCGCCACCGCGCGGGCCCAGCCTTCCGGCGTCGCCTTCTCCACGCTCGCGTCAGCGATCACATAGGCGCGCCCGTCCTGCCCCAGCCCGGCAACCACGATCCCGCAAGCGTCGCCCGTCGCCGAAGCGGGCGGGTCGACCGCCACCACCACGCGCGCCAGCGGACCCGCGCCATCCTCTCCGGCAGGCACATGCCGCGCCCGGCACCGCTCCAGCAAGGCGCGGTTCCACAGCGCGCCTTCGACATCCACGATCAGCTCGCCTTCCAGTTCCTGCCGCCCCAGCCGCGTGTCGCCATAGCTGCGCTCCATCGCCGCGATGAAGCCTTCGGCCAGGTTCGCGCCATTGTCCGCCGTCCGCCCCCGCGTCACGGCCACGTCCGCCCCATCCAGCGCCACCAGCCTGCGGACCAGCGGCACCGGGCGCGGAGTCGTCGTCGCCAGCACGCGCGGCGCGCGGCCCAGCCGCATCCCCATCATCAGATTGTCCCACGCCGCTTCCCCGCCTGCCCATTTGGCGATCTCGTCCGCCCAGCCATGGCTGAACTGCGGACCGCGCAGCGTTTCCGGGTCGGCCGCGCCGAACAGGATCGCCATCGCGCCATTGGGCCAGATCAGCCGCCGCAGCGCTGGCGAAAAGGCAGGCCGGTTCCACCAGGGCGCGATCGCCAGCAATCCCGAAGGCCCCTCCACCATCACCGACCGCGCCTCGCCCAGCGTCGCCCCGACCAGCGCGATCCGCGCGCCGCCGTCGCCTTCCGCTATGGCGCGCACCCATTCGGCCCCCGCGCGCGTCTTGCCAAAGCCGCGCCCCGCCATCATCAGCCAGATCCGCCACGCCCCCTCCGGCGCAAGCTGCTCCGGCCGCGCGGTCCAGCTCCAGTCATGCGCCAGCGCCTGCGCCGCCGCATCGTCCAGCCCGGCCAGTATCCGCTCCCGCGTTTCCGAGGACAGCAAGGCCAGCCGTTCGAAATCCGAAGTCCCACCCATAGCTCCGCCTTTCCCGCCCGCCACGATGCGGCAACGGATGGAAGTGATTCACTTCAAAGTTGATCTATATGGCCGCCCGCCCCCGCCGCCGATGCTGACGCGTCCGGCAGGCAGCGCCGGTCTCGAACCGGGCCGGTGCGGGCAAGGGCCGCCCCATCCGCCATGCCGCTGCGCCGCCGCACCTCCTCCAGCGCCGCGCGCAGCCGCGCCACCGCATCCTCGCCATCGGGCCTGTCCGTCTCATGGGCGGCGCGCGTCTCCGCGACCCTGCGCGCATAGGCCGCCAGCAGCCGCATCGCCACCATATGCGGATGGCCGCGCTTCACCTTGCGGCTTTTCACCGTCCCCTCGGCGTCCAGCACCACCTCTTCCTGCTCGCTGCCGAACAGCGCCTGCCGCAGCATCAGCGCCTCCAGTTCCGCATAGCCGATGCTCAGCGCCTGCTCCCATTCCCGCGCAAATCCCGGATCGCGCCGCTTGAGCTGATAGGCGCCCGACAGGTTCCGCCCCGCCACCCGCGCCGCCTCGCTGACATTGCAGGTCGCCGCCAGCGTTTCCAGGAAGGTCTTGCGCCGCTTGTCCGTCCATCCGTCCTTGCGCACCGCCCGCATCTGCGCGCCCGCCCCGCCGCCGCAAAGCTGCCCCCGCTGCACCTTCATCTCCCTGCCCTTGCCCGCGCTCGCCCGCCCGCTGAAGCGGCGCACGCCGCCTTCGCCCTTCTCCTGCACGCTGACCTCCTCCTCCGCGCAACGCAAAAGGGCCGGTCCACCCGGACCAGCCCTCAGCGCCGCCTTGGCGACTCACATTTTCCCAATATCCGCTCATGTGCCATATGAGCGTGACGATGTCAAGATAAATGTTCCAAATAGGTTATATTACTTCCGTCACCCGTCTCCCCCGGCTGGCCCGGCGGACTGGCTATAGTCGATGCGGATGCGCACCCAGCTACCGACCATCGGCTTGCCGTTGACGCGCGGCGGCCGCACCAGAAACTGCCACGCCGCCAGCCGCACCGCCCGCGCAAAGCCGGATCCCTGCGGCGATTCGCCCAGCATCTGGCAATTTTCGACGCGGTAGTTTTCAACGGTCTTGCACGCCACCAGTCCCCATCCCTTGGCGGGCGCGTTGCCCGGAACATAGGTCGACAGTTCCGCATGAGTGGGCCGCCTGTACCATTCCGCTTCGAACAGCTGCACCCCGCCCGGCCCTTCGCCTGGGCCAGCGACGGCGGCCTGATCCCCTTGCCCCGCCGCGCCCCGGTCACCGCCGCCTCTGGGCATGCGCCCGATATCCGCGGCCGCCATCTGCGCGCCGTCCAGCACCAGGAAGGGCAGCGGCGTCTCGACCTCAGGCCTGCGCTCCACCTCGACCGGCCGCTCGCGTGGAGCCGCCGCCTCCGGTGCCTGCTGCTTTTCCTCCCGCCTGCGCTCGGTCTTCTCCGCTGTCTCCGCCCGATTCCCCGCCGCCACGTCAAAGGTGGTCAGCGGCCGCAGATCCTCCTGCCGTTGATCGGGCCTGGGCGCCAGCGTCAGCAGGGCCAGCAGCAACAGGGCGTTGAACAGCAGCGCGAACAGCAATCCGCCGCCGCGATCGCGCGCATCCCGCCAGGAAATCGCCGTCCTTCTCAAATCAACGCCCTTGAAAACCTTAGCCGGAACAGGCCGCACCGCTCTGCCATCGGCTCCCCAAAGTCCACCGGCATCCGCAAGCTCCTATTGGCACGCCCCTCGCCCGGCCGCCAGCGAGTCGTCTCAAGTCCCGGCAAAAGCTCTGGCGGTGCGAAACGATCTCGGCTAGGCCCGCCGCGATGCTTACCAGGCTTTATCAATGGACGCTGGCGAAAGCCGCCCACGCCCATGCCGAACGCTGGCTGTTCCTTGTTTCCTTCATGGAATCCAGCTTTTTCCCCATCCCGCCGCACCCGCTGCTCGGCCTCATGTGCCTGGCCCGGCCGGAACGCGCGATCCGCTTCGGCATCATCTGCACGCTGGCGTCGGTGCTGGGCGGCCTGCTCGGCTATGCGATCGGCTATTTCGTTTACGAAACGGTCGGCCAGCAGATCCTCGACGCCCTTGGCCTCGCCGCCAAATTCCCGGTCGCCGCCTGCTATCTGCGCGACTATGGCGCTGAAATCATCCTGGTGAAGGGCGCGACGCCCATCCCCTTCAAGCTGATCACGATCACCGCCGGGTTCATCGGCCTGTCGCTGTTCACCTTCATCTGGGCCAGCATCCTGTCGCGCGCCTTCCAGTTCATGCTGGTCGGATTCCTGTTCTGGAAGTTCGGGCGGCCGATCAAGGCGTTCATCGAAAAATATCTGGGCCTGCTCTCCACCGCCTTCCTGATCCTCCTCGTCGGCGGCTTCGTCGCTGCGTCCATGCTGTCGGGCGGCGGGCATGAAAGCGACAAGTGCAGCAACGCCACCATGGCGACCTTGCGCTGATCCGCGCCCGATGAAGGACTTGCTCAACCGTTTCCCGAAACTGGCCGCCCTGCTTGCCGGTTTCGCCGCCGCCACCGGCTTTGAACCCTTGAAGCTCTGGCCGGTCACCCTCGCCTGCTTCGCGCTCCTCCTCTGGCTCATCGAAAACGCGCCCAGCCGCCGCGCCGCCTTCACCCGCGGCTGGCTGTTCGGCCTTGGCCATTTCACCCTGGGCCTCAACTGGATCGCCCACGCCTTCACCTTTCAGGACGCGATGCCCCACTGGTTCGGCTATGGCGCGGTCGTCCTGCTGTCCCTCTATCTCGCCGTCTATCCGGGTCTGGCGGCTTTGGGATCGTGGTGGCTGCACAATCATGCGCTCCTGCGAAGGCGGGAACGCGGCTCGCTCACTCTCATCCTTCTCTTCGCCGCCTGCTGGCTCGCATCCGAATATCTCCGCGCCGTCATCTTCACCGGCTTCGCGTGGAACCCGCTCGGCGTCACCCTCCTTCCCACCGGCATCGCCATCGCCGCGACGCTGGTCGGCACCTATGGCGTGAGCGCGCTCGCCATCCTCGCCGCCGGAGCCATTCTCCTCGCAACGCGGCGCCGTTTCGTCCCGGCCGCCGCGCTTGCCGCCCCCCTCCTCGCCTGCGCCCTCTGGGGCCTGCTCACCTCCGCGCCCGCCACCCCCGCCGGTGCGCCCCGCATCCGCGTGGTCCAGCCCAACATAGGGCAGGACGAAAAATATTCGCCCGAACTTGAGCAGGCCCATTTCCGCACCCTTGCCCGCCTGTCGGGCGATCCGCGCCCCGCCCCCCGCCTCATCTTCTGGCCCGAAGCCGCGATCCCCGCCTATCTCGACATGGAACCGCAATGGCGCGCGCACCTCGCCGCGCTGCTCGGCCCCGGCGACCTGCTGATGACCGGCGGCACCAAGGTCTATTTCAAGCAGGTCGAAGAAAACGGCATCGTCACCAGCGCGCTGGCGGGCGCGAACAACAGCCTGTGGATCGTCTCGCCCCGCGCCCAGCTTCTTGGCCGTTATGACAAGGCGCATCTCGTCCCCTATGGCGAATATCTCCCCATGCGCGCGCTGCTCCAGCCCATCGGCCTGTCGCGCCTCGTGCCCGGCGACGCTGATTTCTGGCCCGGCCCCGGCCCGCAAAGCCTGACGCTGCCCGCCACGCTGGGGCGGCCGGAACTCAAGATGGGCGTCCAGATCTGCTATGAGATCATCTTTTCGGGCCAGGTGATCGACGCGAAGAACCGCCCGGCCTTTCTCTTCAACCCGTCGAACGACGCCTGGTTCGGAAGCTGGGGTCCGGTCCAGCATCTGGCGCAGGCCCGCCTCCGCGCGCTGGAGGAAGGCATCCCGATCATCCGCTCGACTCCGACCGGCGTTTCCGCCGTGATCGACGCGCGGGGCCATGTGCTGCACGCGCTCGGCCTGCACCGCGCCGGTTTCCTCGACACCGGCCTCCCGCCCGCCCTGGGGCCTACCCTCTTTGCCCGCCTGGGAAATTGGGCCGCTTTCGCCTTCATGGCGCTGCTCGCCGGACTGGCCATTGCCATCGGCAGGGTGAGAAGCTAATAGCCACATAAACTTTTCTTTATGTCGCTTATCCAGCCAGCCTGCTAACGGGAGTCCCATGCGCAGCAACTATCTCTTCACCTCGGAATCCGTCTCCGAAGGCCATCCCGACAAGGTCGCGGACCAGATTTCCGACGCCATCGTCGATCTGTTCCTGTCCAAGGACCCCGAAGCCCGCATCGCCTGCGAAACGCTGACCACCACGCAGCTTGTCGTGCTGGCGGGCGAAATCCGCTGCAAGGGCGTCTATGAAGATGGGCAATGGGCCCCCGGCGCGCAGGAAGAGATTGAGCGCACCGTGCGCGAGACCGTGAAGCGCATCGGCTATGAGCAGGACGGCTTCCACTGGGAAACGTTGCGCTTCGAAAACAACCTTCACGCCCAGTCCGCGCACATCGCCCAGGGCGTCGACGCCAGCGGCAACAAAGATGAAGGCGCTGGCGACCAGGGCATCATGTTCGGTTTCGCCTGCGACGAAACCCCCGACCTCATGCCCGCCACGCTGGACTACAGCCACAAGATCCTGGCGAAGATGGCGCATGACCGCCACTCCGGCCGCGCCCCCTTCCTTGAACCCGACGCCAAGAGCCAGGTCACGCTGCGTTTCGAAAATGGCAAGCCCGTCGCCGCGACCGCGATCGTCGTCTCGACCCAGCATGGCAAGGGCTATGACGAAGGCGACAAGGAAGCGGAACTCAAGGACTATGTGAAGGGCGTCGTCGCCGAAGTCCTTCCGGCCGAACTGCTCTCCGCCGAAACCGTCTATCACATCAACCCCACCGGCAGCTTCGAAATCGGCGGCCCGGACGGTGATGCGGGCCTCACCGGCCGCAAGATCATCGTCGACACCTATGGCGGCGCATCCCCCCATGGCGGCGGCGCTTTCTCCGGCAAGGACCCGACCAAGGTCGATCGCTCAGCCGCCTACATCACTCGCTATCTCGCGAAGAATATCGTCGCGGCCGGGCTCGCCCGCCGCTGCACGATCCAGCTCGCTTATGCGATCGGCGTGTCCGAACCGCTCTCGCTCTATGTCGACACCCACGGCACCGGCAGCCTGAACGACGCGAAGATCGAGGACGCGATCAAGTCGATCAAGGAACTGGGCGGCCTCACCCCGCGCGGCATCCGCACCCATCTGGGCCTCAACAAGCCCATCTACCGCCCCACCGCCGCCTATGGCCATTTCGGCCGCAAGGCGGAAGGCGACTTCTTCCCCTGGGAAAAGACTGACCTGGTGGAAAAGCTCAAGGCCGCTCTTTAGGACCGGCTAAGCCTAGCCGCCGCGCTCCTGCGAACACAGGAGCGCTCCCGGCGGTGGAGACGGCGCCATGCCTCAGAAGCGCAAGCCAACTCGCCCAAGCTTCCGCCCTGGCATCCCCTCCACCCCCGTTCGGGCTGAGCTTGTCGAAGCCCATTCCTTCGCCCTTCGACAGGTTCAGGGCGAACGGAGGGATTAGGTGGCGCTGTCAGCATAAGGCATCATAAGCCAGCCCGCGCGATACCGGATGCGGGCAAGCCTTAGTTGCCGCGCCTTTCCATCCCTCCGGCCCCGTCGGTCCGGTTTGACCCGCCGCCAAAAGCCGGGCAGGTGCCGCAGCCATGACTGCTTCTCCCCGCGTCCGCATTCATCTGATGCTCCTGCTCGTCATGCTGCTCTGGGCGGGCAATGCGCTGGTCGCGCGCGCGGTGCGGGCGGACGTTCCGCCCTTCACCCTCGCCTTCCTGCGCTGGAGCGGGGCCGCGCTTCTGCTCCTCCCCTTTGCCGCGCGCGGGATCGCCGCTGAATGGCCCCTCGTCCGCCGCCACTGGCCCATGCTCCTCCTGCTCAGCATATTCGGCGTGGGCTGCTTCAACGCTCTCCTCTATTCGGGCCTGCGCACCAGCAGCGCGACCAACGCCATGCTCATTCAGGCGGCGATCCCGGCGCTGGTGCTGGGATGCAACTATCTCTTCTTCCGCACCCGCGCGCTGCCCAGCCAGATCATCGGCGTCCTCGCCGCCGCGCTCGGCGCGCTGCTCATCATCTTCCGCGCGGACATCCACGCCCTTGCGGCGCTTCATTTCGGCACGGGCGACGCGCTCATCCTGCTGGGCGTCATCTGCTGGTCCGTCTACACGTCCCTCCTGCGCAAGCGCCCGCCGCTCACCGCCCCCACCTTCCTCTGGCTCAGCTTCGCGACCGGCGTCGTCATGATGGCCCCGCTGGCGGCAAGCGAATGGGCGGACCACCCCGTCCGCTGGACGCCCGGCGCTGCGGCGGGCATCGCCTATGTCGCGATCTTCCCGTCGATCATCGCCTATTTCCTCTACAATCATGCCGTGGCGCAGGCCGGCGCGGCGCAGGCGGGCCAGGCGATCAGCCTCCAGCCGCTGCTCGGCGCCTTCCTTGCCGCGCTGCTGCTCGGCGAAACGCTGCACGGCTATCATTTCGCGGGCATGGCGCTCATCCTGCTCGGCATCGCCGTCGCCGCCCGCAACGCCCGCGCGGCCGAATAGCCCGCTTGCCCGCACGCCCCGCCGCCGCTATCGGCGCGAGCCATGACAGCGCATAAATCCGGCGATCCGACGACCCTCAACCGTCTTTACGGCCGCCAGTCGGGGCACAAGCTGCGCGCGGGCCAGCAGGAACTGGTCGACACCCTCCTCCCGGCCCTGTCGGTCCCGGAAGAAGGGGAAGTCAGCGCCGCCCGCCTCTTCGGCTACGACCGCCCGCTGCACTTCGAAATCGGCTTCGGCGGCGGAGAGCATCTCGCCTACCGCGCCGACCTTCTGCCCGACCATGGCTTCATCGGCGCGGAGCCCTTCCTGAACGGCGTCGTCACCGCGCTCGGCCATGTCCGCGACAAGGCGCTGGGCAACGTCCGCCTCCACATGGGCGACGCGCTGTCGGTGCTCAGCCGCATCCCGGACGGCGCGCTGAGCTTCGTCTATCTCCTCCACCCCGACCCCTGGCCCAAGGCCCGCCATGCCAAGCGGCGCATGATGAACCCCGGCCCGGTGGCGATGATCGCGCGCAAGCTCAAGCCCGGCGGCGAGTTCCGCTTCGGCACCGATCATCCCGTCTATCTGCGCTGGGCGCTGATGGTGATGAACGGCCATCCCGATTTCGACTGGCTGGCGAGCGAGCCCGGGGACTTCCTCACCCGCCCGGGCGGCTGGCCCGAAACCCGCTACGAAGCCAAGGCCCGCCGCCTCGGCCACGAAGTGTGGTATTTCCGCTACCGGCGGCGCTGAACCGCGCGCGGCGTGACACGTTGGATGGGGGCGAAGGAGATTGCCCCCATGTCCGAAAATCAGTCCGACAATCATGAAGAGATGATCCACGAAGACGGCCTGCCCGGTCACGAAAGCAGGCTGGAGCCCAAGCCGGAATGGGAGCCGCGCTATCCCGGCTCCGGGCGGCTGGAAGGCAAGGTGGCGCTCGTCACCGGCGCGGACAGCGGCATCGGCCGCGCCGTCGCCGCGCTCTACGCCCGCGAAGGCGCCGATGTCGCGATCCTCTACCTGTGCGAACATGACGACGCCAAGAAGACCGCGCAGATCGTCGAAGCCGAAGGCCAGCAGGCCCTCACCATCGCCGGAGACATTGGCGAGAAAAGCTTCTGCGACGACGCCGTCAGGCAAGTCATCGACCGCTTCGGCCGCCTCGACATCCTCGTCAACAACGCGGGCGAGCAGCACCCAGATCAGGACATTACCGACATCAGCGAGGAACAGCTGCGCCGCACTTTCCAGACGAACATCTTCGGCATGTTCTTCCTCACGCAGGCCGCCCGCCCGCATCTGAAAAAAGGCGCGGCGATCGTCAACTGCACCAGCGTCACCATGTATCAGGGCTCGTCGGAACTGCTCGATTACTCCAGCACCAAGGGCGCGATCACCGCCTTTACCCGCAGCCTGTCGGAAAATCTGGTGAAGGACGGCATCCGCGTCAACGCGGTCGCTCCCGGTCCGATCTGGACGCCGCTCAACCCGTCTGGCGGCGCGAGCCCGGAAAAGCTGGAGCATTTCGGCGAATCGACCCCCATGGGGCGCCCCGGCCAGCCCAATGAAGTCGCCCCCGCCTTCCTGTTCCTGGCCTGCGAGGATTCAAGCTATATGTCCGGGCAAGTGCTCCACCCCAATGGCGGCACGATCGTGAATGGCTGAGAAAAATCCTCCCCATGCCCGGCGTGGGGAGGATGAAGATCAATTCGCCTTGCTCATATCCACCTTCTCCACCCATTCCGGGTAGAAGGTCGGCTCCCGGTTCGACCAGCCGATCGCCGTCGCCGCCGCCTCGCTGATCGTCTGGAGCAAAGCCCGGCGCTTTTCCGGGTGAAGGTGCGGCAGGCTCGCCGCCGCGCAGAAGGCTCCGGGCAGCCACGGCCGGGCCCCCGCCCCCAGCAGCCGTTCGTACAGGAAACGATAGGCGGAAAAGCTGCCCAGCCGGTCCTGACCCAGGTCGAAAGCGGACACCGTCACCAGCGGGGCCATGAACGGCTCCATATGGTCGAGGCCGCTGTCGTCGGGCACCCGCGTCTTGATCTCGTCCAGCCGCCCGTAGATGCGGGCCTGCGCGCGGATGCTCGCTTCCTCCACCATGTCGCGCGACCATAGCTTCATGGCGTCGCGGCGGTGAAGGCCGATATCCAGCGAACGGCGGATGTAGCGCTGTGTGGCAGACGGGAAACTGGCGAATTCACGCAACTCCGCCAGGGTGATTGCCCCGTCAGCTGGTCTTGCATTGGTGCCCATGCTCTTGCCCTCCGACTTCAAGTCGATCGACAGAAGATGCGCCCATCATGGTTACTATATGCTTAAGCGCGGATCCTGCCGACACCGACAAGGAATCATGTTTCCTTGTGCGGTGCAACATGAAAAATTTGTGAATGCGCCAAATGGTTTGATATGCGGCGATCCCCGGCCCGCGCCCGGACGGGCGCAGGCGGCAATTGCATGAAGAAGGGAGGATCGCGCCTGCTGCGCCCGGTCACTCGGCCCGCCGTTCCAGCACGGCGCCGATCATCTTGCGCCACACGGCCACGTCCCCGGCCTGCGCCATGTCGGCGTCGGGTTCGCGCAGCGTGTGCAGGATGGCATAGGCGTCGTCCACATGCTCGTGCCAGCTCGCGTCCACCGCGCTCGCCGCATGCGGATCGTCGCCATCGCCGTTCAGGCTCAACTGACGGCCTGCCAGCACGCGGGCGATGCGTTCGATTGCGGGAGTGGCGGACGTCGGCATGGATCAGGGTTCCTCTCTCCTGGGGAGGCGAACCGCCGGTCATCAACCCGCCGGTTCGACCTCTTCATGATCATATCACCATTGATGCGGCCGTCCATCAATCCTCATCATCTTCGTGGAAGCCGGACGAAGGCACCGGATGACCGTCATCGCCCGGCGTCGTGGCGGCTGGCGGATCGGACGCGTCCATCGAATCCTTCAATCCCTCGTCCAGCTTCTCTTCGCGCGTCACGGCATGGTCCTGCGCGTCGGTCGGCCGCGCGTCGCCCGCTTCTTCCCGGCTGTTCGGCCTGATACCGGTCTTGTCCGTCATGTTCGCTCTCCTGGCGCAGGAACTATTTACCCGCGCTTGCCGGCATAAAACGGCCAGCGCCGATCCCCGGTTCCGTGGCGGTCATCGACCAACGGCGGCGTGCCTTCGACCAGCATCGGCCACGGGGGACGACAGGCGGCGCGCATTGGCCTAACAGGGGATGATGATCAGCCATGCCGAAGACGGCGATCGCGGCGGTGTTCCGGCCACGATCGCGCTCTATTCCATTCTGGGCTTCTGGTTCTTCTACGCGGTGCTGGTCACGCTGCGCGCATCGGTGATGGGTTTCGAAGCGCAGGGCGCGATGGCCGCGCGCCGCGCCGTGGTGACGGTGATCGGCATCGTCGTCACCTGGGTCCTCTATCTCTGCCTGCGCGGCTTCGACCGGAAAAGGCTCGCCATCCGCATCGTCGCCGCCTTCTCGCTGGCCGCGCCCTTCGCGCTCGCCACGGCGGCGGCCAATTTCTACGTCTTTAACATCTACGATCCGGCATCGCTCTTTCCCGATTCCGAATACCGGAAATATGCGCATGAGCAGGACTTCGCGCTCAAGCAGATCGTCGAGGATGCGATCAGCCGCTATTTCTTCCTGGCGGCATGGGCGGGCCTGTACCTCGCTTTGTCCTACGCCAGCGAAGCGCATCGGGTGGAACGGCGGGCCTCCCGCCTGGAACGCGCGGCCCAGCAGGCGGAACTGCGCTCGCTGCGTTATCAGGTGAACCCCCATTTCCTCTTCAACACGCTGAACTCCCTCTCCTCCCTGGTGATGAAGGACCGGCGGGACGAAGCGGAACAGATGATCCTCTCCCTCTCCAACTTCTACCGCACCAGCCTGACCGGCGACCCGCTGGAAGATGTCTCGCTGGAGGAAGAAGTCAGGCTGCAAAAACTCTATCTCGACATCGAATCCGTCCGCTTTCCCGATCGGCTGATCGCCCGCATCGACATTCCCGAAGCGCTGCTGAACGCCTGCGTGCCCGGCCTCATTCTCCAGCCGCTGGTCGAAAATGCGATCAAATATGGCGTGTCCCGCACCTCCAGCCCCGTCACCGTGACGATCGCCGCGCGGGAGGAATCGGGCATGCTCCTCCTCACCGTGGCGGACGATGGCGACAAGCCGCCCAGCGCCGATGACGGGGGCAGCGGCATCGGCCTCGCCAATGTCCGCGACCGCCTGTCCGCCCGCTTCGGCGATCAGGGCCAGATCCGCTATGGCCGCCGCGATGGCGGCGGCTTCATGGTTCATCTCCGCCTGCCCATGATCCGCAGAGGCCAGTCATGACCATCCGCACCCTGATCGTCGATGATGAGCCGCTGGCGGTGGAGCGCCTGCAAATGCTGTGCGCCCGCGAACCGCGCATCACCCTGGCCGGAACCGCCAGCGACGGGGAGGCGGCGCTGCGCCTTATCGAAGGGCTTCAGCCTGACCTTGTGATGCTGGACATCGCCATGCCCTTGCTCGACGGGCTGGGCGTGGCGCGGGCGGCCAGCCGCATGGGCATCCGCCCGGCCGTCATCTTCGTGACCGCGTTCGAAGGCTTCGCGGTGGAGGCCTTCGACCTTGCGGCGGTCGACTATCTGCTCAAGCCCGTCGCGCATGAGCGGCTGACGCGCGCGATCGACCGGGTCGAATTGGCGCTGCGCAATCGCGAAGCCCCCTCGCCCGCCACCACCGCCGGGCCGGAATCCGAATGGGCGGAGGAATTCTGGGTCCCCCACCGTTCCGAACTCATCCGCATCGGCACCAGCCAGATCGACCGCATAGAGGCGGAGCGCGACTATATGCGGCTGCATGTCGGGCGGAACAGCTATCTGCTTCACCAGACCATCAGCTCGCTCGAAAGCCGCCTCGATCCGCAGCGCTTCGTGCGCCTGCACCGCTCGCACATCGTCCGCCGCGAATATATCGCCCGCCTGCGCCACGACGGCAGCGGCGTCTGGTTCGCCTGCCTCACCGATGGCGCGGAAATCCGCATCGGCCGCACCTATCTCGCCAACGCCCGCGCGATGACGGGGCGATCCTGAAATAGCGTTCGGGCTGAGCCTGTCGAAGCCTTCCACTGAGCGGAGCGAAGTGCCGTCGCCTCCAACACAGCTTGAAACCTCGACCAGCCCAGCCCGAACGGGCGAGAGGGCCGGGACGAACAAATCCGTCTGACAGCGATGCCCGCTATCTCACTTCCCGGCAGGCGCCGCCTGTTCCTTCCCCAGTTCCGCAAAGCGCTCCTCGCTCCGCGACTGCGCCTTGGCGATGGCGGCGTCGATCGGCGCGCGCAGATTGGCGACGGCCAGCTTCTGGCACTGCTTCGATGCAGCGATGGTATCGGCCGGGCACACCTTCACGGCCGCGCGCTTGATCCGGGCGTTCAGCGCGCGCTGGCCGGACGGCGTCGACAGGTCCAGATCATGATAGCGCACTTCGGTCGTATGGCCGTTCGATTCAAAGCCGCGGGCGCTGGCCATCCCCGCGCTGGCGGCTAGGGCGGCCGCGCCCAGGCTGGCGAGCATCTTCATCGACATCTTGGCGGTCATCATGGCATGTCTCCTCAAAATCATTGTGGTGACGGCATGACCCTGGCAGGCGGACCGTCGCGGGAAGGACGGTTCGCGCATCGGCGCTGGCTGCCTTCACATGACGCCTCCTACGCCTGTCCCGGCCATCGCGCGCTCGCCCTTCGACGGAAGCCGATGCTGGTCGTCCAACGACGCCCGGCTCGACCAACGGCTGACCGGGGCGGACCAATGACATTCATCGGGGCCGGAAAATGCCTTGTTTCCGTAACGTAAAACAAGGAAGCGCGCGGCTTGCGCCAAAAGAAAACGCCCCCGGCGCAAGGGAAGGCCGGGGGCGTATCCGGGATGCTGTCGGGCTATCCGGGATCTCATCGATATCTGTTCGCATCATCATAAAGGAAGCGTGGGAAAAGCCTTCCTCCATTCGATGACCCGCCACCCTGCCGCGCCGGGCGGCATGGCTCCACGACGAACGGCCGGCATTCGCCTACGAACGACATTCGCGCGCCGCTTGCGGCTTTCCCGCGCCGCGCCCATATCCGCGCGACAGCCTTGCCCATCGGGAACAAATCTGGAACAACACGCCCCATGAGTCTCACCACGATTTCCGTGCGCGGCGCGCGCGAACATAACCTCAAGGGCGTGGACGTCGACCTGCCCCGCGACAGCCTGATCGTCATCACGGGCCTCTCCGGTTCGGGCAAGTCCTCCCTCGCCTTCGACACCATCTATGCCGAAGGGCAGCGCCGCTATGTGGAGTCCCTCTCCGCCTATGCCCGCCAGTTCCTTGAGATGATGCAGAAGCCGGATGTCGAGCATATTGACGGCCTCTCCCCCGCCATCTCGATCGAGCAGAAGACGACCAGCCGCAACCCGCGCTCCACCGTCGCCACCGTTACGGAGATTTACGACTATATGCGCCTCCTCTGGGCGCGCGTCGGCATCCCCTACTCCCCCGCGACCGGAGAGCCGATCAGCGCCCAGACCGTCAGCCAGATGGTCGATCGCGTGATGCAACTGCCGGAGGGCACCCGCTTCTACCTCCTCGCCCCCGTCGTCCGCGGCCGCAAGGGCGAGTACCGCAAGGAATTGGCGGAATGGCAGAAGGCAGGCTTCACCCGCGTCCGCATCGATGGCGAGATGTACGCGATCGAAGACGCCCCCGCCCTCGACAAGAAGTACAAGCATGACATCGAAGTCGTCGTCGATCGCCTGGCGGTAAATGCCGACATGGCCACCCGCCTCGCCGACAGCTTCGAACAGGCGCTGAAACTCGCCGATGGCCTCGCTTATGTGGATTTGGCGGACACCACCGTTGTTCAGGCGCTTAGCACCCAACCCCCGTTCGCTTCGAGCGAAGTCGAGAAGCCGCGCGCAGGTGTCTCGACTTCGCTCGACACGAACGGAGGTAGTGAAAAGCCCAGCAAGGGCATGAAAAACGCAGGCATCCCCGACAACCGCATCGTCTTCTCCGAAAAATTCGCCTGCCCCGTCTCTGGCTTCACAATTCCCGAAATCGAGCCCCGCCTCTTCTCCTTCAACGCCCCCCAGGGCGCCTGCCCCGCCTGCGATGGTCTCGGCGAGCGGCAGGAGTTCGACCCCGAACTCGTCGTCCCCAACGAACATCTGACGCTCAAGAAGGGCGCCATCGTCCCCTGGGCCAAGTCCAACCCGCCCAGCCCCTACTACATGCAGGTCCTCGGCTCCCTTGCGAAGGAGTTCGGCTTCACCCTCGACACCCCGTGGATCGACCTGCCCGCCGAAGTCAAAATCATCATCCTCCACGGCACCGCAGGCAAGCCCGTCACCCTCCGCTTTCAGGACGGCAAGAAGAGCTACGAGGTCAAGAAACCCTTCGAAGGCGTCATCGGCAACCTCAACCGCCGCCTCCTCCAGACCGACTCCGCCTGGATGCGCGAGGAACTCAGCAAATACCAGACCGCCATGCCGTGCGAGACCTGCCACGGCGCCCGCCTCAAACCCGAAGCGCTCGCCGTCAAGATCGCGGGTGAGGACATTTCCATGTCCACCCGCCGCTCCGTGGTGGACGCGCTCGGCTTCTTCTCCACCCTCCCCGCGCGCCTCAACGACCAGCAGAACCAGATCGCCAAGGCCATCCTCAAGGAAATCGTCGAGCGCCTCGGCTTCCTCAACAATGTCGGCCTCGACTATCTGAACCTCGACCGCACCAGCGGCACCCTGTCGGGCGGCGAGTCCCAGCGCATCCGCCTCGCCTCCCAGATCGGCAGCGGCCTGTCGGGCGTCCTCTACGTCCTCGACGAACCCAGCATCGGCCTGCACCAGCGCGACAATGACCGCCTGCTTATCACCCTCAAGCGGCTGCGCGACCTCGGCAACACCGTCATCGTCGTGGAGCATGACGAGGACGCGATCCGCACCGCCGACTATATCGTCGACATGGGTCCGGGCGCAGGCGTCCACGGCGGCACCATCGTCGCGCAGGGCACCCTCAACGAACTGCTCGCCCACCGCGACAGCCTGACCGCGGATTACCTCAACGGCACCCGCCGCATCGAAGTCCCGCCCAAGCGCCGCAAGGGCAATGGCAAGAAGCTCACCGTCCACAACGCCCGCGCCAACAATCTGCGCAACGTGACGGCCAGCATCCCGCTCGGCACATTCACCTGCATCACCGGCGTTTCAGGCAGCGGCAAGTCCAGCTTCACCATCGACACCCTCTACGCCGCCTCCGCCCGCGCCCTCAACGGCGCCCGCATCGTCGCAGGCCCGCATGACAAGGTCACCGGCCTTGAACATTGCGACAAGGTGATCGACATCGACCAGTCGCCCATCGGCCGCACCCCGCGCTCCAACCCCGCGACCTATACGGGAGCCTTCACCAACATCCGCGACTGGTTCGCCGGCCTCCCCGAAGCGCAGGCGCGCGGCTACAAGCCCGGCCGATTCTCCTTCAACGTCAAGGGCGGCCGCTGCGAAGCTTGCCAGGGCGACGGCGTGCTCAAGATCGAGATGCACTTCCTCCCCGACGTCTATGTCACCTGCGACGTCTGCCACGGCGCGCGCTACAATCGCGAAACGCTGGAGGTGAAGTTCAAGGGCCACAGCATCGCCGACGTGCTCGACATGACGGTCGAGGACGCGGTCGAATTCTTCAAGGCCGTCCCCCCCATCCGCGACAAGATGGCGATGCTCGCCGAAGTCGGCCTCGGCTATATCAAGGTCGGCCAGCAAGCCACCACCCTGTCCGGCGGCGAAGCCCAGCGCGTCAAGCTCGCCAAGGAACTCTCCCGCAGAGCCACCGGCCAGACCCTTTACATATTGGACGAGCCCACCACCGGCCTCCACTTCGAAGACGTCCGCAAACTGCTCGAAGTCCTCCACGCCCTGGTCGAACAGGGCAACAGCGTGGTCGTGATCGAGCATAATCTGGATGTCATCAAGACCGCCGACTGGATCATCGACATGGGGCCAGAGGGTGGCGTGAAGGGCGGCGAGGTCGTCGCCGAAGGCACGCCGGAGAAGGTTGCGAAGAACGCCCGGAGCTTTACCGGGCGTTATTTGGCGCCGTTGTTGGGAATGGAGGCTGTGGCGGCGGAGTAAAAAAAGGCGGCTAAAGCCGCCCTTTCTCAAATATTTTCGGGAATAGATTTTTGTTCATCCAGCTCTTTAAAACGAGCCAGAAGAGCTTTTGCCTTCCCAACTCTACCGTCGGCTGCCTTATCAGGCTTTCTCTGTTCAGTTTCCTTCCACGGATCTTGATAACCTTCGCTAGATAATAAGACTGCGGTTGCCGCTAATTCAAGTTCGACAGGATCAGCAGAGTTTCCTAATTCTACTACCTTTCTACGAGCACTCTCGGGCGGTGTAGAAGACTGACAATTGCACGTAAAAATTGAATAGTACCCCCCCCAAGAAGCAGTCTTGACCTCTTCATGTATCGTTCCGAGCATATCCCCATAACGAAGCGCAGTGCTTAGGGTTTCGCTATAAGGGCCGTAGTGTTTATACTCGAAGTCAAAGCCTTCACCCAAACCCATGGCTTCTAAAAGGTATGCAATTTTTTGCAATTTGGTCCTGCCCACAACAAGACCTCCCGCATCCGAAATAATCTTCGCGGCCCTTTCGACTTCAATTCGGACACTAGAAGCCATGCTTCATCTCCCCATCGACAATGCGAGAAAGCGCACCAGACACATCATTCTCACGGTCAAAATAATACCTTAAAACATCAAACCTAGGGATGGATGCGACTATAGGAGAATACTCACTAATATCCATCAAATTTCCATCAGAATTTCTTACCATTATTTGATTAAGTGGACCCTTCGTGTCGTTGCCCCTTAATTCCCGGACAGTTCCTCACTGGTTGAACGTGTG
>NZ_JNAC01000132.1:0-538 GCF_000722555.1 Sphingobium sp. DC-2
GCCGCGATATCCTGCAGATGCATCCAGTACTAGTATGGCCCGGGGGATCCGTTAGCTATCGTTCGCGAGAAAGTTAGTAGACACACAGGACCCAGGCGTGCAAGTCAATTTCAGCTGACTACACCGATTCTGGTTAAAAGAGCCTATGGCCACCCTTATTTTAGAGAAAAAAAACCACACCTCTAATGTGTTGGGCACTAGAAAAAGCTAACTACCTAGTCCGTTTCTGGACGACTTCATTGGGAATAACATACCCCCCACTGTGATTAAGACTGGCACTGTCCTAATGCTTTCTTCAATAGGTTTGGCTCATGTGTGATTCCCTCTGGCAAACTTATAGAGGACAAGCAGAATAAACCAATTCAAGGTCGTTGTAGCTGAAGGCCTGGCCTGCCTGACAGTTAATTATGAGCATGTCTTGCCCTTCATGGTGGATATTCACAGCTGAAAGTGGTATTGGCATTTTTTTCTGAGGACACAACGAGGAAATCTGATAAATACGGCCACCTGAAGTCTAGCTCGGAGTTAACAATTTACC
>NZ_JNAC01000133.1:0-765 GCF_000722555.1 Sphingobium sp. DC-2
TGAACGATGGATATTTTCTTTCTAAACTTTAAACAAACAGTGGAGAGATGTTGTTGTGTGTGGAACGACGCTTAGCCTACCGAGGAAGATCCAGACTACAATAGAATATGTGGCCAAAACTCTCCGCAACTTCAGCAGCAAAAAGGATATTATTGACATAACCTCCTCACAAAAAGTACACAAATGGCTAAATAACAGAGCCCCTCTTTTTACTAGGGAAATGGTGGATGTGGACTTTAGAATTTAAGATAATAAAGCTCTTGATCCCAATGTTATTTCCATGTGAGGGACATTAAATTGAGTAACCTTTGCCACATACCCTCTCCCAGAGTCCATTCTCTAAAACTTGAAGCTCCGCCCCTTTTTACGGAGTAATAAGAACCATCACAAAAAGGAACCCAGAAGCCGGGAGTGTCTACCAAAAAAATTCAAGGGTTAAAAAAAAGTGACATTTTCTCCTGTTTTTTACACATGATTTTGAATGCTGATGGGTCCACGTCCAGCTCTAAAGGTAGGTTCATGGTTCTCCAAAGTTGCTTTCTTGTCAGAATTGAGCCACATCAGGTAGGTGGGGAAGTAGATCAGTGAGGATGCTTCACATGTGTGGGCACTGGGAACAGAATGCTTCAATAACACGAGCTGACGAGGGCCCGCTATGAAAAAAAAGATTCTCTGTGCCCCCTGGCGCCTCCGCACTTAAAGAATTGATGACCGTGCGGCCGCGATATCCTGCAGATGCATCCAGTACTAGTATGGCCCGGGGGA
>NZ_JNAC01000134.1:0-689 GCF_000722555.1 Sphingobium sp. DC-2
TGAACCGCGCCGGGTTTGTCGGAGGCTCCAACTCCTGAGAAGGTGGAGCCTGTATGAGCAAGACAACGAACAAGTATGCGCCGGAAGTCCGCGAGCGGGCGGTGCGGATGGTGGTCGATCACGAGCGCGATTATCCGTCTCGCTGGGCGGCGGTGGTGTCGATCGCGGAGAAGATCGGCTGCGCTCCGCAGACGCTGCATGAGTGGGTGAAGAAGGCCGAGGTGGACAGCGGTCGGCGTGCAGGTGTGCCAAGCGATGTCGCCGCGCAGATGAAGGCGCTGGAGCGCGAGAACCGCGAGTTGCGGCAGGCCAACGAGATTCTGCGCAAGGCGTCTGCGTATTTTGCTCAGGCGGAGCTCGACCGCCCGTTCAAGCGATGATCGCGTTCATTGACGACCAGCGCGCCATCCATGGGGTCGAGCCGATCTGCAAGGTTCTGCCGATCGCCCCATCGACCTACCATGCGCATGTCGCGAAGCGGCAGGATCCATTGCGCCTGTCGGCGCGGGCGCGGCGCGATGTGGTGCTCCGGATCGAGGTGCGGCGCGTGTTCGAGGCCAACTTTCGCGTCTACGGTGTCCGTAAGGTTTGGCGGCAACTGCGGCGCGAGGGGTTCGACGTTGCCCGCTGCACCGTTGCCCGGCTGATGCGGGCGATGGGCCTGGCGGGTGTGATCCGTGGCAAGCCGG
>NZ_JNAC01000135.1:0-1038 GCF_000722555.1 Sphingobium sp. DC-2
CAGAGCCGCAGGCCGCAGGCAGCGGCTTCGCCTAAAGGAGTGAAAAATGGCTAAGGAAACGAACCGGATCGACATTTATCAGGCCGTCACCGACGACATTCTTGCGATGCTGGAAGCGGGCACCAAGCCGTGGGTGAAGCCGTGGAGCGGTGGGCCGACCATTCCGCTCCGGCACAATGGGGTCGCCTATCGTGGGATCAACGTCCTCAGCCTTTGGGCCAGCGCCATGCGTCAGGGCTTCGCCTCCCCCTATTGGCTGACCTTCAAACAGGCATTGGAGCTTGGCGGCAATGTCCGGAAGGGCAGCAAGGGGACCACCGTTGTCTATGCTAACAAGCTTGTCGTGAAGGACTCCGAGACGGACGACGAGCGCGCCATTCCGTTTCTGAAACGATACACGGTTTTCAATGCCGATCAGGTCGAGGGACTGGACGGCAAATATCCCGCGCCCGCCCCGATCATTACCAATCCCGAAACCCGCGACGTTGAGCTTGAAGTGATGTTCTCTCGCATCGACGCAACCGTTCGCATCGGCGGATCGCAAGCCTATTACCACACCCGCGACGACTATATCCAAATGCCTGCTTTTGAAGCGTTCCATTCCGCCGACGACTACTATGCCACGCTTGCGCACGAGGCCGTGCATCATGCAGGGCATGAAAGCCGCCTCAACCGGAAAACCCTGATTTCAACGAGCCGCGCCGACTATGCGAGGGACGAGCTCGTAGCCGAGCTGGGCGCATCCTTCATCGGCGCGATTGTCGGTTTCAAGGTCGAGGAACGCGAAGACCATGCCGCGTATATCGAGCACTGGTTGACCGCGCTCCGCAACGACAAGCGCGCGATTTTCGAGGCTGCCCGTGAGGCTCAGAACGCCGCCGACTACCTGTTGGCGATGATGACCGACCAAGCGGATTGAATGACCCGCCCTGCTAAATGCACGAGACGCCGCGCAAGCGCGGCGTCCCATTTCAGGAAAGTGAAATATGGGGGCTACTCAATGTGGTTTATATACAAATCCCGACATGTTAACTATGG
>NZ_JNAC01000136.1:0-5165 GCF_000722555.1 Sphingobium sp. DC-2
ACCCGCCCAACTCACATCTTGGCAGGCGGCCTCAACCGTTCGGTTACGATCTGTTAGCCGAACTACGTGGTTCGCCAGCACTTTGGGCCATAGCTCACCCCATGGAACACCAGCGCCGGAGACGGGCGCGAGATCCATTAGCAGACGCCGCGCACCCTCGATTTCCTCACGAAGGAACTCCTTGTTCGCGTCGGGAGCCATGTCCTGCATTGAACCCAGCAACTCGAATTGGCTTGATGCCGTGGCTTGCTTCTCCAGCTTCTTGCGGCCGATGATGTCCGCCTGAACGCCAAGCGACTTCACTTGGCAATCGCGGAACACCTTGATGCCTGGCGGCTGTCGTGTGCCATATACGAGGAAGTAGAGCGTACGGTCACGATCCGGACGTCGGACATCGACATTGGCGACATAGTCGTATCCTCCAACCTTCGAAACTGCGCGTTCAAATGCCTCCACGATCAACCGCTTTCGTATTTCCGGCGTCGCTTTGGGGTTCTGCTCCAGGACACGCAGCTGTGACCGCCAATCCTCCGTTGGAATTAGTCGGTCGAGGATCGGCGCGACCTTGTCGTCATCGTAAAGCGCAAACCGGTTCACGAAGTCGAACATGAAGTTAAAAACAACTTCGCTCCGCGGCCGACTGATTAGAGGCTTAAGGGCCTGCAGATCAAGCGAGAAGCCTTTCGGATCTATCAGGATAAAGGCAAAAGCCTGTGCTGGGATGGTTCGGGCAATTGCCGGAGCAATTTCAGTGAAATTGCCGTTATGCGTGACGATCTCAACATCAGGAAACATCGGCTGCAGTTCAGCCAGCCGCCTATAAGCTGTTGGGTTCTTCTCGACCAGATGGGCGGTCATCTTCACCGACCGAGGCTTGTGGGGCATCTCAGCCCAAGAGCGCCCGGCATCGGTTAACGCCTGTAGAGCAATGCCAAACGAGGTGTCTTCGAACCGTTCTCCCTGGTTTTGCCATGGACCGGAAAAACCATCAACGTAGACCACCTCACCATATTTGCTGGCGATCTTGTGGATCAGGCTTTCAAGATAGTGCTTGAGGAAATGATGTTTCACCAGCGCCTGTTCGCGACCGGCATAATGCTCCGGCTCCAGCGCCATCTTCAGGCAGCTGCGCTGGATGGCAAGGATGCAGGGAGCTCGTTCCACTCCCGACCATCGAGCTCACGGCCGCCTGATTTCGGCCGAATGCCGCCCCATTGCTTGAAGAAGAATGCGACATTCTGCGCCGCGCATTGATCGCGGATCTCCCGGGCCCACTCGATCGCCATCGGACGCGCACCTGGACCGCTTTCTCCGCCGGCAATCACCCAGTGAATACCGGAGAGGTCAACCTTCCCAACGGCTCCGATCAGCGGTTCAACTGATAGGAATCTCACGCCAGCCGGAGCCTGGCGCAGATGCCCAATCCGTGCGCTGGAATTTCCATCTTCGACAGACACGCCCAGCCAGATGTGCGCAGGCGGCGTCCTGTCACGATAGCGGCGCCTTAGGTAATCACGCATCAGCGAACTGCGTTTGGTTAGCACCTGAAACACGTGCCAATCGGCTTGCTCCATCGTGTCGAACACCTGGTCGATGAAGCTGTTCGGGACCTTCTTGTGGAACAGATCGCTCATGGAATTGACGAAGATCATCCGCGGCCGTTTCCACGCCAACGGCTGGCCAAGGCGCTCTGGCCGCAAGGTCAGATCAAAACCGTGTTCAAATGGGTGCCCCGGGACTCCACGCCAACGCTCTGAGAAGCGTTCAGCATAGCAATTGTCGCAGCCGGCAGTGATCTTCGTGCAACCCGTTACCGGGTTCCACGTCGCATCCGTCCATTCGATTGCACTGCCATCGGCCATCTTCTGCGCCCCCAAGAACGAAACGTGAATCTGCCACAGCCTGACTCGCCATGCAATGGAAGAAGCGCGCTCGGTCGCTTATTGTAGCATTCGATGTCAACATGAGGATGGTGGACAAGCCCCTGCTTTACCAGACATATTGCTCCACGGCGAAGGTGCCGACAGGGGTGGGCGTATGGCAAAGAAGCCACTTTATGATTGGAAAATTGGTGAACCGCTGCCCAAGTTGGGAATGCATAGCTTTGCGAAGCACCAGATATTCGACGCCTACATCACTGCTTACATCCGAACTCTGACGAAGAGCCATCTTACGCGAAAGCTGAAGCTGACGTTGGTCGACGGCTTCTGCGGCGGCGGACGCTACGTGATGGACAACGATGAAGTCGATGGATCGCCGCTGCGGATGCTGGCGTCGGTTGAACGAGCGCAGACCGAGCTGGACGCGGCGCGTGTTCGTGGCTTGGAAATCGACGCTGAGTTCGTCTTCGTGGACGCTAATCGCGAGCACGTCGACTTCCTGCGGGAGGTCCTGCGGCAACGCGGCTACGAATCGCGCATAGGCAAGGACATCCACGTTTACACTTCGAAGTTCGAGGATGTCAGCGATGAGATCATCCGACGCATCCAGGCGAAAGGCCGCGCCCACCGCTCGCTCTTCTTCCTCGACCAATATGGCTGGAGCGCTGTCACCTTCGCGACCATCCGCCAAATCATGGGATCGCTTCAAAATCCCGAGGTTGTCCTGACCTTTATGGTCGACCACTTGGTAAATCTGCTGACTGAAAGGATGATCAACACCCCAGGGCTGGCCGCCATCGATTTAGGCCGGGAGGATGTTCGTGACATGCTGCAAATGAAGGAGCAGCGTGGCTGGAAGCGGCTGATCCAAAACACTCTGTATGAGCATATCAGGCAAAACACCGGCGCAGACTACTACACGCCCTTCTTCATTCATCCCGAGGGCGGCTCTAATCGAGACTATTGGTTACTCCACCTCTCCAGGCACCACCAGGCGCGGGAGGAAATGGGGAAAATTCACTGGGACTTGGAAAACACCTTCGAGCATTTCGGCCGGGCCGGTTTCAACTCGCTTGGCTTCATGCCTGGAGCCGACGTGCGAGATGGCATGCTGGAGTTCGGGTTCAACGACAATGCCCGCACCCGATCGGAAGCTGCAGTCGTGGATCAGCTTGCGGACATGCTGCATGCTCGCGCCGCCGCAGGTGCGCCACTGCTGACCAAAAAGCTGCTTTTCTCCGCGAACTGCAACGAAACACCGGTCATCAGTAGCATTGTCGATGCTTCCCTCGTCACTCTTCGGGAGGCGCGGGACATACGTATTATCAGCCCTGACGGCGTGGTGCGGCGGTCGGCAACGCACTTTGGTTGGGAAGACCGCATCGAGTTGGTCGAGAGCCCGACGCTTTTTTCGCTACTAAGGCAGCAGGCAGCGTAACTGGCTGCAATCCTCAACTGATTTTTCAGGTAACAAGCAAAAGGGGCGGAAGATCGCTCTCCCGCCCCAGTTAGATTTCCGGCGGACTGTGATCGCCGGACTTCGAAATCAGAAGCGGAACCCGCCTACAACAGCAACCTGATGGCGCGACGGTTCGATAGCCACGCCGAAGTCATTGTTGGCGTCATATTCGCTGTAACGATATTCGATACGGGCGAAGGTCGAAGCCATGACATATTCGGCGCCAGCGCCGATGCGCCAGCCGTCCAGTTCGTCGCTACCCGACAGACGGTCCACGCCGTCGTCATAAACAGCCTTCACCTTGGCGTTGGTGTAGCCGCCCTTTGCGTAGAGCAGAACGTTCTGGCTGACGGGGAAGCCGACGCGAGCGCCGATGTAGAGATCGCGCGAAGCGCTGATCGAAGCTTCGTCACCCAGCACGAGCAGGTCAGACTGACGCTCCTTGGTGGTGCTGTCGGCGATTTCAGCTTCAACGCCGATAACGGCCGTTCCCAGGTCGAAATCGTAACCGGCGGTCAAGCCATAAAGGAAACCGTCCTTGGAGCCGCCCTCGTCTTCGACTTCCAGGCGAACCTTGTCGTAACCAACGACTGCGCCGATCTTGGCGCCACCGAAATTCGACGCTTCCTGCGCGAAGGCAGGCGCCGAGATGGCCGACAGAGCAGCGGCAGCGATTACAAACTTCTTCACGGTATAATCCCCCTGATGTTTCTATGCCGATAAGGCACGGGGGCATTTAGTCTGTGGATTCCAGTAGCATAGTATGGATCGGACAACCGCATCATTTCACATGAATCTTGTTGCACAATCGCAACATCAGGCTCATCTGAGCTGAATGATCTCTGCTCTTCTTCTGGCTGCTGCCGTAACCGTCGTCGATGGCGACACCATCCGGCTTGGTTCGGAACGCATCCGCTTGCTCGGGATCGATGCGCCGGAAATCCATGGCTGCCGTCAGGGACGGATTTGCGTGCCTGGCGACGGCGAAGCCTCCAAGCGCAGCCTCGCGCAGATGATGGGCGGCGGCGTCCGTGTGCAACGCGTTGGGCAAGATCGCTATGGCCGAACGCTAGCGCAGGTCTATGCTGGAGGGCGCAATGTTGCGTGCGAGCAGCTCCGCCGGGGACAGGCGCAGTATGTCGCCAAGTGGGACAATGGCGGTCTGTTGGCGGCGGAGTGCCGGTGAAGCGGGCCGTATTTCTTGTCGAGTGCATGATTGTTGGCGCGATGTGCATCGGCAGCTTCGGCATGGCGTTCTGGAATGCGGGAATGAAGTTGCTCACTCTGGTGAGGTAAAGTGTCCGCATTTGGGGAAGCCGCCTCGTCCTCCATTGACCTTTTAGAATGTGTGAAGGTCTGCTGACCTGGCATATCCAGCGTGGTGCCACGAGCTCGGTTGAAAGCTGCAGACGACAGGATTTGTCGCCCTGCGGATCCATGATTGCTGTGCGACGATTCGGGTCGCGACAATGATGGAGAACACCCAATGAGCAAAGGTCGAGGCAGCGGCAGCTACCGAAGCGCGATCAGCGGACGTTATGTCACTGCCAAGCATGGCAAGGCCAGTCCCCATACCACCGTGCGCGAAAGCGCGGACTCGCCCGGCAAGTCCGGCGGTCACTACCGCAGCGCTATATCCGGCCGGTATGTGACCACGGCGCACGGGAAAGCCAGCCCGCACACCACCGTGAAGGAGTCCTGACCATGGGGAAGCGCTACGTTCGGGCAACCGGCAAAAATTCGCAGGGCGACATCACGCGGCTTTGCAACTCGGGCGAGGGGACTGTCAGGATTTCCGTGTGCGGCCGGGCGGTTGATCATCAGGC
>NZ_JNAC01000137.1:0-2672 GCF_000722555.1 Sphingobium sp. DC-2
CTCCGCTAATTTACGCCGCAATCCGTGCCGAATGTTCTGACGACGGACAGGCCATTTTGTTGCTAAGTATTCTGCGACAAGTCGTCGATGACAGTGGTGCGGCTTGTCCTCGCTGCACAACAGGCATCCACCTTCAATTTTCTCCTTGTCGATCATCTCGATCTGGCGTCGCGATATCAGATCCCGAAATCTTGCGGCATAACTGTTCCAGTCTCCCCCTCTTACCTTGAAATCTTCGAACATATCCTTCGTCGGTGCGAGTTCCGGCAGATGCTCATATTCCATTCCACACAGGGCTTCGGAAAAATATCTCAGGTCGTCACGCTTCGCGAAGCCTGATAACTGTGAAACATTATTGAGGCGAACATCGACAAGCCGTTTGGCGCCGGAGTCTCTCAACCTCGTGAAGAAGTGCTGAGCCGATGACTTGGTGAACCCAATGGTGAATATTCTCATCGTCCTGATCTACCCAAGATCCCCAGCCTCACGGATCTGTGCTGCCGAAGCCCGTATTTGCGTCGGACGAACCATCGTTCCAGGAAAAATACCTCTTTGCTCATTAATGAATGTACTTCAGCGGGTGGCCAGAACGCTTCAGATACCGATCCACGTCTAATGTGATCATAGATAGATAAACTGGCCATATAGCTTGTCCAGGCGAAGGCGAATGTCTTCCGCCAGTGCGTCGTCGCCGGTGTCGACGGCCGACAGCAGACGATGCTCTGCCTCGCCGATCCGATTACAAAGCTCCGAGAGGTTGGCACAGAACGCTTCCGAGTGAACTGAAGGTTCGGACGCCGGAGATTGCTCGGAGGCGATTTTTCGGATGGATGAAGAGGGGGTGACGCCATGCTCTTCGTTAAAGGCAATCTGACGCTGCCTTCGATCGATTGTTTCATCCATTGCCTGTTTCATTGCCGGTGTCACCACATCAGCGTAAAGGATTGCCTTCCCGTTGACGTTCCTGGCGGCTCTGCCGATCATCTGAATCAGAGTCGGCGCCGTTCGTAGGAAGCCCGCGCGATCTGCGTTGAGAATCGCGATCAGGGATGCCTCGGGAATATCCAGTCCCTCGCGCAAGAGACTTATACCGATCAGGACATCAAACTCGCCGGCGCGAAGGCCGTTTATGATCTCAATCCGGTCTTCCGTCTTAATATCGGAGTGCAGATACCGCGCCCGAACGCCCTTGCTTTCAAGGAAGGCATGAAGATTTTCCGTGGCGACCTTCGTGAGCGTCGTCACCAGCACCCGCTCGTTTCTGGCCGCACGCTCGGTAATCTCGCGCAGCAGATCGTCGATGTCTCCCTCGCAGGGACGGACTTCGACTTCAGGGTCCAGCAGGCCGGTGGGTCTCACGATCTGGTCAACGACGCGATCCTGCGAAATATTCAGCTCATATGCGGCAGGGGTTGCGGAAACGAAGATCGTCTGCGGCTTCATGGCCTCGAACTGCCTGAAGCTCAGAGGATGATTGTTCTTGGAGGACGGCAGACGGAAGCCGAACTCGATCAACGTGTCCTTGCGACTCTGATCGCCGCTATACATGGCCGAGATCTGCGGAATCATCACATGGGATTCATCGACGAACAGAAGGCCATCCTTCGGGAGGTAGTCGAGCAAGGTGATCGGAGGAAGGGAGGGATCGCGGCCACTCAGATAGCAGGCGTAGTTTTCCATGCCCGAGCAGTATCCGACCTGCCGCAGCATTTCGGCGTCGTTCGTAATCCGCTCATATAGGCGTTCCGCTTCCACATGGCGGTTTTCGCTGTTTAACTGAGCAACACGCCTTTCCATCTCTTCAAGGATCGCCGTGGCGGCGGTTTCCACCTGGCTTGCCGAGGCTGCCAGAACCGTCTTCGGCGAGACAAGATAGTGAGCGATGCTCTCCAGTTGTTGTCCGGTAGCTGCGTCGATCCAGTCAAGGGTCTCGATCACGCCATTCGACAACCTGAGACGAATGGCCTTGTATTCCGAATCCGCTGGAAAGACCTCGACCATATCGCCGGTAACGCGATAGGTTCCACGCTTCAGCTTGTGCTCGGTACGATCATACTGCAATCGGGCAAAGCCATGAAGAAGCTCGTTCAGGCTCAACCTCGCGCCCGGCGAGAGCGGAACCTGCAATGCCCGATAATCGTCGGGATCGCCCATTCCGTAGATGGACGACACCGAAGCGACGACGATGGTGTCTCGACGCTCGATGAGCGATTTCGTCGTGGACAGGCGCAGGCGCTCCAGATGGTCGTTGATCGCGGAATCTTTCGGGATGAACCGATCACTACCCGGCAGATATACTTCCGGCTGGAAGTAGTCATAGTATGAAACGAAATACTCCACCGCGTTCTCAGGGAAGAACTGTTTCATTTCGTCATAAAGCTGCGCGGTCAGCGTCTTGTTCGGCGCCAGGATCAGGGTGGGCCGCTTCAGGCGATGAATCACATTGGCCATTGTGAAGGTCTTGCCCGATCCGGTGATCCCCTTCAGGGTCTGATGATGCGCCCCCTCTTCGATGCCTGAGATCAGCCGTGCGATGGCTTCGGGCTGATCGCCCGAGGGGGTATATTGAGAGTGCAAAATGAAAACGCCGGTAGACATTAGAAACCCTCCTGCAAGCGTCGTTGTCCGTCGTCAGAACATTCGGCACGGATTGCGGCGTAAATTAGCGGAGT
>NZ_JNAC01000138.1:0-585 GCF_000722555.1 Sphingobium sp. DC-2
CGCGAGGTTGGTGGTGATGATGACGCTGGTCTGCTCGTAGAGCTTGCTGACCAGATGGAACAGCAACTGGCCGCCTGAGCGGGCGAACGGCAGGTAACCTAGCTCATCGAGCACGATCAGATCGAGACGGGATAGCTGGGCGGTGAGTGCGCCGCTCTTGCCGATCCTGGCTTCCTCTTCGAGACGGGTCACCAGATCGACGGTGTTGAAGTAGCGGCCGCGCGCACCGGAGCGAACGACATTGGCGGCGATAGCGATGGCCAGGTGGGTCTTGCCGGTGCCCGTGCCGCCGACCAGGACGATATTGCGCCGAGCGGGCAGGAACGCGCCGCTGTGCAATGAACGCACCAGCCCCTCGTTGATCGGTGTGCCCTCGAACCGGAACGCGTCGATGTCCTTCACGACCGGCAGCTTTGCGGCCGCCATCCGGTATCGGATCGACGCGGCATGGCGATGCGTCGCTTCCGCTCGGAGAAGGTCGGTCAGTATCTCCATCGTGGTGCGCTGACGCTGAAGGCCGGTGGTGACCGCATCATCGAACGCGCCCGCCATGCCCTTGAGCCCAAGCCCGCGCATCGCCTCGAT
>NZ_JNAC01000139.1:0-11152 GCF_000722555.1 Sphingobium sp. DC-2
CGTAACAGCGACGTTCTTCGGAACAAGCTGGGAATCCGCGACGATAATATTCTCAAGGAGCGAGAAGCTTTCTTCTCGGTTGTCCGGCATGGCGAGCTGATTGTGCAGCGCGCCATGCCGGCGACGAATGCGCGCGAGTATCGCGAACTGCACAATCATCTGTTTCAGGATGTATATGATTGGGCGGGGCGCTTTCGGACTGTGGACATAAGCAAACCCGGCAGCACTTTTGCGCGAGCGCACTTCATTGCCCGCAGCATGGAGCACGAATTTAAGCAGCTGCCCGACCTCCAAACCCTCAAGTCGATGGATCGTGATCGCTTTGCCGATACCATGGGACGGCATATCTCCGAATTAAATGCCGTTCATCCGTTCCGTGAGGGCAATGGTCGTACCATGCGGCTGCACTTGCAGCTACATTCCCTTGCGGCCGAAAAATTCGTCTCGATCCAGGCAATGGGGCCGAAGGACTGGATGGAGGCGAGCCGCGATAGCTTCCATACCGGAAATCACGCCTCCCTCGCCAAAGTTATCCGTGATGCCATGCCCCTCGAACAGAGCCGCGTCGAGCCAGCGCGCGGGCCAGCGGGCATCGCGTTTCCGCCCTCGATGGAATCTCTCATGCCAGCTGGCGAACGGCGCGCTATGAGCATCGAGCAAGCCAAGGATCAGATCAGCCGTTACTTACCTACTGCGCAAACCGTTGCGTCGCGGCAGTATGAGCAGCTTAACCGGATCGCGGAAACGTCCGCTGACATGCGCCAGCTAGCCGCCCGTTCTGCGCAGGAACTCGCCTTTTTCCGTGATCCCAAAGGGCCGATGCACCACCTTCAACTGATCGAACAGCGCCGCTATCATCAAATCGAAGTCAGTTGGTCCGAGGGCATGGACCCGCTGCAACGAGTCCGCGCCATCAGCGCGGGCACTGCTGATTTCCTTTCGAAAATGACCGACCGCGACATTCAGGCCGCCGATCGCGTGCTACGTCTGCAAGTCATGCCTCCCGGCGTCAGTCAGGTTGATCTACGCCTGCATGTCGCCGCAACATTGCGCGAAGGCAAATCACCGACACAGGCGGCCGAGAAATCAAAGGACCGCGAGCGCTGAAAATGAGCGGCCAGGGCCGCGCGCCTAGTAGTCTGTCAGCTGCCACATAGGATCGAGCGGCCCAGGGCCGCGCCCCGTCAGTGGTGGCAGTTGCCACCGGGGGGAACACCAAGGGCACCCGCCCTTTCGTTCCCGAAGCATAATCGACGACGGGCCTATTGGGGCAGGTTCGCGGCAACTCCTATTCGTGGCAACAAGCCGCCGAAATCACCGCCGAGAAGAACCGCTTCCATGTTGACGAGGCGATCATGGGCCATTCCACGATTGCCGACATTGACGAAATCGCGGGGGCCGATCTTGCCCGCTTGGCCGAGACACCCACGCTGGACGACATGCGCCAGATGGACAGCGAAGCGAAATTGCGGCTGCTGGCCTACTGCGTGGCCTCGCAGATCACGAGCCTTTCGTTCCATAGCGACCGCGACCGCCAGCTGGCGCAGATCGTCGGGGCCGCGCAGATCGACATGGCCGACAAGTGGGAACCCAATCAGGTATTCTATGACCAGCTTAGCAAGGCCACGCTCTTGAAGCTGCTTGATAGCGAAAGCCAAGCGGCATGACGGCATGGGGAGCGCGCTTCACTCCCGCGCTCCCCGCAAACTTGCGGGGCGGTGGCAGCTGCCACCGCACCCATTTTACAGAACGCAGCCGGTAAAATCGGCCGCGTATAATGAGCGGCCAGGGCCGCGCGTTGCCGGTGGTGGCAGCTGCCACCGGGGGAACACCAAGGGCACCCGCCCTTTCGTTCCCGAAGCATAATCGACAGGACCGGGTTGCACGCCAAGTTCGGCCAGTTCCGGCGCGCGCGAGCGCCGGAGCCTCCCTAGCCGTGCCGCCCGCACCACTCCCATCGATTTTGCTTCCCCCTCCCCATCCCGCGCTTCGCCAGCGGGTCAGAGCCGCAGGCCGCAGGCAGCGGCTTCGCCTAAAGGAGTGAAAAATGGCTAAGGAAACGAACCGGATCGACATTTATCAGGCCGTCACCGACGACATTCTTGCGATGCTGGAAGCGGGCACCAAGCCGTGGGTGAAGCCGTGGAGCGGTGGGCCGACCATTCCGCTCCGGCACAATGGGGTCGCCTATCGTGGGATCAACGTCCTCAGCCTTTGGGCCAGCGCTATGCGTCAGGGCTTCGCCTCGCCCTATTGGCTGACCTTCAAACAGGCGTTGGAGCTGGGCGGCAATGTCAGGAAGGGCAGCAAGGGAACCACCATTGTCTATGCCAACAAGCTTGTCGTGAAAGACTCCGAGACGGACAACGAGCGCGCCATTCCGTTCTTGAAACGATACACGGTTTTCAATGCCGATCAGGTCGAAGGACTGGACGGCAAATATCCCGCGCCCGCCCCGATCATCACCAATCCCGAAACCCGCGACGTTGAGCTTGAAGTGATGTTCTCTCGCATCGACGCAACCGTTCGCATCGGCGGATCGCAAGCCTATTACCACACCCGCGACGACTATATCCAAATGCCCGCTTTTGAAGCGTTCCATTCCGCCGACGACTACTATGCCACGCTTGCGCATGAGGCCGTGCATCATGCAGGGCATGAAAGCCGCCTCAACCGAAAAACCCTGATTTCAACGAGCCGCGCCGACTATGCGAGGGACGAACTCGTGGCCTTATCTGGACAGTCTGCGCCGCCCGCAACATTGCAGTAAGGTCGGCGATGGACGCCCACGGTAGGCAGTAATCAGGCTGGCCGTAGCGCTGACCCAAGAGCTGGCGGAGGCCAGCCTGATTGCTGCCGGGCCATCAGGCGCACCGGTGTGAAGGTCAGCTTCCGGGTGGGGGGTCCGGGGGGAGGGTTTCGCGCCGGTGTCGATCATTACTGTTTGCGAGCGCCGCGAGGCCAAGGGCCTCGATGCGCATGTGCCGCTGATCCTGCGGGACGATGCGCTCTATGATCCCGATCTGGATCGCTTCTTTCTCGACCTGCCGCTGTCGGGTGTTCGATCGCGGCACTCGCTTCGCGCCTATGCCTATGATGTCGTAGTCTGGCTTCGCTTTCTCGATGCCTGCGGCAAGACCGTGTGGGCCGCGACCCGCGACGATGTAGACGCCTATCACCGTGAGCGACGCCGCGATGAGGCCGATCACCGGATCACAGCGGCAAGCTGGAACCGCGCCGTCGCCAGCCTCGATCGCCTCTACCGCTGGGGCGAGCAGCAAGGGTGGATCGCCGATGCGCCGTTCAGCCGCCGCGCCGTGTGGCAACCGGCGCAGGGCGGCGGTCGCGGCATGATCGCGGCGCGCAACGACGCCTATGAACGTGTTGCCAGGCGATCGGATGTTCGGTTCGTCACGATGGACGACTATCGCATTTTTCGCGAGGTCGGCCTGCGCGGGCTCACCCCTGACGGCACTGAGCGCCCCGGCGCTCGCGATCGCAACGGGCTGCGCAACGCGCTGTTCGCCGATCTTCTCGTCACCACCGGCCTGCGCCTCGAAGAGGCGTCGGGCCTGCTCGCTGCCGAGCTCGCGGCGATCGACCGCGAGGACGGCGAGGCCCGACAGCTTTGGCTGCCTCTTCCGCCGCCGCTCACCAAGGGCGACCGAGGACGGAGCGTTCTGATCCCGCGTCGGCTGCTTCGTCAGATCGCCGCCTATGTCGCCGTCGAGCGCGCGGCGGGCGTGGCCAAGTTCGCCGTGCGCGACGGCGCGACCAAGCTCGAACGACCTATCCCTGTTACCCGTGCTGGTCTCGACCGCATGCGCGATGTCTGCACCCCGGAGGAACGATGCCGCCTGATCCTGTGCGACGAGGATGGAACGCCCCACGAGCCGGCGGCGCTATGGCTGACCGAGGTCGGGCAGCCGGTTCGCCCCAACTCGTGGGAGGTGATCTTCACCCGTGCCTGCAACCGGTGCGCAGAGAACGGTTTGCCGCTGTCGATCAGCCCACACCAGCTTCGCCACACATTCGCAGTTCATATGCTCGCCTTGTTGATCCAGCAGCGACTGCGCGAAGCGGCATTGCCGGCGGGGCCGGCGGAGAGCTATCGGCTGATCCTCGGCGACCCGCTGCAACAGGTGCAACGCCTGCTCGGCCACGCGAGCCTCACCACCACCTATATCTACCTCGATCATATCGCGACGCGCGCCGATACGGTGGACGCGGCCGTCGAGGAGCTGCTCGCGCTGCTGCCGGGACCGCAGGGCGCATGAGCGGGCATCCCCGCAAGGGCCGGCCTGTCGCTTTCGCGCCGATCACGCCGGAGTCCGTGCAGCCCGATCCTGTGCTCGGCCTCAAGTTCACGATCGAGGCACGGCATGGCGGAACGGTCCTGATCGATATGACTGGGCTCGTTCCTCGCCCACTCGCCATCGCCTTCGCGGGCGCGCTACGTCGGTCAGCGGCGCTCGGCGGCCCCATCGGTGCGGCCAGCGTCATCAAGCAGTATGTAAATGCCTACCGCCTGTTCTTCGCCTGGCTTGGCGATGACGCGCTGAACGTGGCTGGCGTCAGCGACCTGCGCGCAGTCCATATCGATGGGTTCGCCTCCGCGCTCGAACAGCGCGGGATGGGCGCGATCCACCGGCACATAACGGTCGGCAAGATCATCAACACATTGCGCGCGATCGAGGCAGACCGGCCCGATCGGATCGCGTCCGACCTGCATGAGCGGCTGCGCTACACGCTGGCCACATCGGCGGGCCGCTCGACCCCGCGCGATGCTTATAGCCCCTTCGTCGCCCGCGCGTTGCGCGACGCCGCGAGGACCGATGTCGAAGCGATGTTCCGCCGTCTCGGCGCCGACGACCGGACCGATGAGGGCGACCCGGTCATCGCCAGCGCGCGCGCCGATGTCGAAGCGATCATCGCGCGGCAGGGCTTTATCGTCGCAGACCAGCCCGCGCTGAAGAGCCTCTATTTCATGCGCATGCGGCGCGCATTGCCGATCAGCACGCTCATCGACGACCTGCATGGCCGCCATCACCTGCTTGCGCGCGATCTGCCGGCGCTGCTCGTGTTGCTCACGCTCGATACCGGCCTCGAGCCCGAGTGCCTGAAGACGCTGACCGTGGATTGTCTCACCAACCCCCATGCCGGCACGGTGGAGCTGCGCTATCTCAAGCGCCGCGCTCGCGGCGCCGAGCATAAGAGCATGCGCGTCCGCGACGGCGGTGGTGGCACGCCTGGCGGTCTTATTCGTCGCCTGATCGAGGTCACGGCGACTGCCCGCACGCATCTAAACGACGATCGTATTTGGGTTTATCACAACGCTGGCGGCCTGCGGGCAGGTATCCGCCACCCGACGGAACGGATCGATGCCTGGGTGGCGCAGAACGATATTGTCGATGACGACGGCAAGCCGCTCCACCTGCTGCTCTCCCGGCTCCGCAAGACCCACAAGGCGCTATGGTACACCAAGACCGAGGGGCATATGGCCCGCTTCGCGGTCGGCCACTCGCGCGAGGTAGCGGCGCGCCACTATGCTGATCTGCCGTCGCTCCGGCCCCTGCACGAGACGGCCGTCGCCGACGCCTTCCGCGCAGCGGTCGCCGCCGCGATGCCGACCGTGCTTCCGCCCACCGCCGAGCAGGCGTTGCGCAAAGCGCCCGATCAGGCCGAGCCGCTGATGCCGCTGGCTACCGTGGGTCCGTTGCTCGACGGCGAACAGGATGTCTGGCTCGCCGCCTGCGCGGGCTTCCATAACAGTCCCTTCGCCGAGGCCGGTTCGCCCTGTGCGCAGTGATCTTCCCTCGATTTGACGGACACCGATGATAGGCTCCGCGGAGCCAGGAGGTGTATGATGACGAGTACGACAAAGCGTCGGTTCACGGATGAGTTTAAGCGCGAGGCAGTAGCGCTGTGGGAGACCAGCGGTCGCATGCAGACCGAAGTGGCAGCTGAGCTCGGGATTATGCCAACAATGCTGCGCCGTTGGCAGCGCAAGTTGCAGGATAGCAACGACATGCTCGTAAGCCCGGCGGCGAAGCCGCCAGTATCGGCGATCGGGTCGCCAGCGGATCAAGCGTCCGAGATCGCGCGTTTGCGACGCGAGTTGGATCGGGCGCGGATGGAGCGCGACATCTTAAAAAAAGCGGTCGGTATCTTTGCGGAGATGCCGCGATGAAGTTCGCCTTTATCGAGCAGCATGCGTCCACCTGGCCGGTGAACGTCATGTGCCGCATGCTCGGCGTGTCGCGGAGCGGCTATTACGACTGGTGCGTCCGTGCGCCGAGCGCGCGGACCACGGCGAACTTGGCATTGCTGCACGACGTGCGCCGGCTCCAGGCGCGGCATCAAGGACGATACGGATCGCCCAGAATGCATGCCGCCCTGCGGGCGGAAGGTCATCGATGCAGCCGTGGCCGCGTCGAGCGCCTGATGCGTCGGCACCGTATTCGGGCACTGGCGGGGCGCCGGTTTCGGCCGTGCACCACCGACAGCCGTCACTATTTGCCGATCGCGCCGAATCTGCTGGCTCAGAACTTCGTGGCAACCGCGCCGAACCGGATCTGGCTCGCCGACATTACCTATATCGCGACCGGTGAAGGGTGGTTGTATCTGGCCGCGGTGCTCGACCTTGCAACCCGCAAGATCGTTGGATGGGCAATGCGCGATCACATGCGGACCGAGTTGCCTCTGGCGGCCATGATGATGGCTGCCCAGCGGCAGAGACCCGACCGCGGTCTCATCTGTCACTCGGATCGCGGATCGCAATACGCAGCGGGCGCCTATGTCGACCACTTGGCCGCGATCGGTGCGACGCCCTCGATGAGCCGCACGGGCAATTGTTACGATAATGCCCCAATGGAAAGCTTCTTCCACACCCTCAAGGTCGAACTTGTCCATCAGTGCCGATGGGCGACGCAGGCAGAAGCGCGGCAGGCCCTGTTCGGATACATCGAAGGCTATTACAACCGGCACCGCATGCACTCGGCCCTCGGGTATCTAACCCCCGAGCAAGCCGAGCAGAGCATGACCGGATAACCCAGTGTGTCCGCCGAAACGGGGGAAGATCACAGCCCTTCTGGGGCTGCCTTGATTGCCCTAACGCCGTCATCACCGCGCGCAAGCTCCCCGCGATCCTGGCTTTCCTCGTCTTCGTCGAAGAGCAGCGGCTGAGCCTGCCCGCGACCGACTGGGCGGCCAAGTTCGGCCGCGTCCATGCCCGCATCACCGCCCAGGTCGTGCCGGCCTTCTCCGATGCCGTCATCGCCGATGCGCGCCGGCAGATGGAGAGCGAGCGGCTTTATCTGCCGCCGGAGGCACGCGCATGACCATACCCGCCCATGCCCAAGAGCCTGCCTTCGACGATCGCCCCGTGCTGGCGAGCGCGCCGCTCAAGGAGGGCCACGCCCGCGAGGAGCTGTCTCGCGTCGGCGACCCGAGCTGGGATCTCGGTCTCGCCGTATTCCGCGAGAACGCCCGGCGCTGCCACGTCACCGTGCATTTCGACGTGCTCGAACATGCCGATGTGATGCGCGCCTATCTCTACGCCCGTCTCAACGTCGATCTTCCCGGCTACCGCCCGAAGCTGCCGCCGGCGAGCATTCGCCAGGCATTCAACCGTGCCCGCCGGTTCTTCGCTTTCGCCCGTGAGCGGCTCGGACGGCTCGACGTTTCCCGTATCGATCAGGCGTTGGTCGATGCCTATGCCCGGCACCTTCGTGCCGATCCAGCCCGGCGACCCGTCATCGTCGGCCACCTCCTCGAAGTGATCTCCGATCTCTATCACTATCGTGACCACCTCGCTGGCGGAGGCCTTGCATTCGAGCCCTGGGCCGGACAGGCGCCCGCCCGCGTCGCGGGCTACCGGCATGTCCGGGAGAACCGCACGCCGCGGTTCCCGGAAGAGGTCATCGCCGCGCTGCTCGCATGGTCGTTGCGCTACGTCACCGTCTTCGCTGACGACATTCTCGCAGCCCGTCGCGAGCTTGATCGGCTCGAAGCGCGCCGGGATCGTCTCGTCGCCGCCGACTCCGGCCTCCCGGACGCTGATCGCCGGCAACGTCGCCGCACCCGCCTGAAGGCCTATTTCGGTCGCCGACGCCGCGAGGGGCGCGGCGCACCGATCTGGGGCACCGCTCATAACGGCAAGCTGCGCGTCGACCCCAACACCGGCGCCGTGACCCCACCGATCAACGCCCATCTCCTGCATCTCCATGCCGGGATCGACGTGCAGGCCGAGCCAGGCGCGCATCTCCTGCTGACCGGCGGTGAAGCGAGGTTGATCGACGCAGTGGCGGCCGAACTGGGGGTAGAGGTCGGCGGCATGGACACGCCGATCTCGATCGATCCCGAGAGCGGTCGGCCATGGCGCGAGCACTTCGACGCGAAGACTCTCGCACACGAGGAACGGATGCTCCAGGCCGCCGCCTATATCGTGTGCGCCTACCTGACCGGCATGCGCGACTGCGAGGTGCAGGCGATGCGGCGCGGGTGTCTCTCTATCGCGCGCAGTGAGGACGGCCTGATCGAGCGGCATCGCATCCGATCGACCATCTACAAGCGCCGGGCGGCCGTGGGCGAGGCGGCGAGCTGGGTGACGATAGAGCCGGTCGCCGATGCGATCACGGTGCTCGAACGCCTGTCGGCAGGACCGGCGCGCGCCAGCGGCAGCGATACGCTCTGGCCGGTGCTGCGCGCGAGCGCCGTCTCCAAGACGCATCTGTCGAGCGAGGTGGTCCGTCAGCTCAACACCTTCCGCGATCACCTCAACACCGCCTTCGGCAGCCCCGATATGCCGGTCATCCCGCCCGGTCCCGATGGCAAGCCGTGGCGCATCACGACGCGGCAGTTCCGGCGCACGATCGCGTGGCACATCGCCAACCGTCCGTTCGGCACCATCGCCGGCATGATCCAGTACAAGCACGCCTCGGTCGCCGCGTTCGAAGGCTATGCCGGGACCAGCGCATCGGGGTTTCGCGCTGAGGTCGAGGCGCAGTGCCGGCTCGGTCAGACTGATGACCTGCTGGACTATTTCGACCGGCGTCAGGGCGGCGCATCGCTTGGCGGGCCGGCGGGACCGCGTATCGGGCGGACGCTCGACGATGCCGCCGTTCAGCTCGGGCCATTGCCCGCCATGATCGCCGATCGCGCCCGCCTGCGCGTCATGCTCGCCAGCGTCGCGCGCACCTTCCATGTCGGCCCGCTCGCGGATTGCTTCTTCGATCCCGCGACCGCGCTCTGCCTCAAGCGCGTGACGACCCCCGATCCCGCGCAGCCACTCACCGCCCTGTGCGAGCCGACCCGCTGTCCCAACGCCTGCATCACCGCCCGCCACAGGCCGGCCTGGGAACGCGCGGCGGCCGATGCCAGGGCGCATCTACGCGAACGGCGCATCTCCGATCTCCAGCGTCAAGCTCTCCAGCGCGAGCTCGATCGCCTGACCGCGGTGATTGCCGGGATCGATCCTCCCGCGCCGTAGACCACCCCGGCTGTTGGCGGAGTCCTGCGCCGGTCGGCGCGCCCGCGCAACGGCTTCGCCGTCCTTCGCTTCGCTGCGGCCCTGACGGGTGCGCGAGCCCCCCTGTGCCCGGCGCGAACGGGCCTCCGCCGCCGGGGATGGTCCCCGCCGCGAGAACGGAGAACAGATCATGTCAGCCTCACCACGTGTCGACGTCTACGCGCGCATCACGCAAGCGATCGTCAACGCCATCGAAGCCGGCACCGGCACCTGGCGCATGCCGTGGCATCATTCCGGCGCCGACGTCACCCGCCCGACCAACGTCGCCAGCGGCAAGCCCTATCGCGGCATAAATACGGTCTCGCTCTGGGCGGCCGCCTATGGCAGCGGCTATGCGAGCGGGGTCTGGGGCACCTATCGCCAGTGGCAGGCGCTCGGCGCGCAGGTCCGCAAGGGCGAGCACGCCAGCCTCGGCGTCCTCTGGAAGGAGTTTCGCGCGAAGGGTGACGAAGCCAGCGACGATGATGGCGACCACCGACGGCTTTTCGCCAAGGCGTTCAGCCTGTTCAACGCCGATCAGATCGATGGCTATGCGCCCGAACCGGGGCCGGTCCTGCCCGAGAGCGAACGCCTCGCCGCCGCCGAAGCCTTCATCGCCGCGCTCGGCATCGATACCGTCTACGGCTCGGCCAGCGCCTATTATCACATCGCCGAAGACCGCATCCACATGCCGGATTTCAGCGCCTTCCACGACGCCCACGGCTTCTACGCCACCCATATTCACGAGGCAGCTCATGCCAGTGGCGCAGCCCATCGGCTCGACCGGGGTTTCAGCACCAAGTGGACCAAGCACGCGCTCGCCATGGAGGAAGCGACCGCCGAGCTGACCGCATCGTTCCTGCTCGCCGATCTCGGGATCGCGCACGAACCGCGACCCGATCACGCGGCCTACATCGCCTCCTGGCTGCAACTGCTCAAGGACGAGCCCCGGGCGATCTTCACCGCGGCGAGCAAGGCGCAGGCGGCGGCCGACTGGATGCACACCCGGCAGCCATGATCCAGCAGCGACCAACGCTGAGCGGCCGATCCCTCGCGGGCTCGGCCGCTTCGTCGCGCATGGCGATGCGCGGGCTTCGCCCGCTCACCAGCGGACGCCGCTGGCGCGGCGGCGCTGATTTTTCGGGCTCCCTCGATGCGGGTCTGGTCGGCGCTCCCTGCTAGGCCCGCCACGGCGCGCCGCAAGCCCGGCTTCGCCGAGCTGCTCCATTTCATTTCGCCCCTCCGGGTGCGGCCCGCCGCTTGCGCGGGCCTCTCCGGTCGTTCTCGCCGCCCACCCCCGCCTCGGGGGAGCCATGGGGTTTTTGGGCAGTGCTCGAGGCACCGATGGTTTTCACCTTCCAACCGCCATTTTTCGCTGGACTGTCAGGATATTGCGCGGAGCTGGGCGCATCCTTCATCGGCGCGATTGTCGGTTTCAAGGTCGAGGACATTTTTGAGGCAGCCCGCGAGGCGCAGAACGCCGCCGACTACCTGTTGGCGATGATGACCGACCAAGCGGATTGAATGCCCCGCCCCGCAAAATGCACGAGACGCCGCGCTTGCGCGGCGTCTCATTTCAGGAAAGTGAAATATGGGGGGCTACTCAATGTGGTTTATATACAAATCCCGACATGTTAACTATGG
>NZ_JNAC01000140.1:0-918 GCF_000722555.1 Sphingobium sp. DC-2
AACGGCGCTCGCCGTGTTGCTGATTTTCATGGCTGCGGCTCCGGCTCTTCTTTCGCCTTGTAGGCGGCAAGGCCGATCCATGATCCGTTGTCGCCGCGAAACTGGCGCACAACATCGCCGCCGTCCCAATGGCCGGTGAAGATGCCGCGCCGGTTGATGCCGCCGACGGGGCGCGTGCGCGCCGCCAGAAGGCGGGCGCGGCGCGTGTCTCGATCTAGGTGGCGCATGGGTTGCATGGTCAATCCTTCCTATTCGCTGGCGGTGTCGAGGTTTGTGCCGATCTCGTCGGCGTCGAAGTCTTCAAGGGCTGAAATCGCGCTTTCCAGTTCGGAAACTGCGGCGTCCATCGCCTGCGCACGTTCGCTGTCCTCAAGGCTGGGTGGTAGATTCTCGCGGGCGGCCTGTTCGTCATCCTTGACGGTTTCAAGCATGTCGCGCGCCTCATCCAACAGGGCTTTGCCCTTGTCGATCAGCACGCGGGCGGCGGCGATCTGCTTGCGGCGTTCGCGGTTCATGCCTCTGCCCTCACGTCGCCGCTGTCGATCTGGAATCCTGCGCGGGCCAGCTCGTCACAAAGGGCGTGCTGCCTCTCTTCGCGGGTGCCGCTGGTGGCGATATAGCTGCATCGCCCCCAATGGAACGCGAAGCCTGCACGTTTCAGGCATCCGCGAAACCGCTGGTGGGTGCGGTCGCTCCAATCCAGTGTGCCCGCATAGTTGCGGAAAGCGGCGACGGCGCAGACGGAACCATAATTCTCATCACGCCAGCTAAGCTCGATAACCGGGGGCGATTTGGTCATGATGGCCTCCCTCAATATTCACTGGTTAGGAGAATGGTGAGCACGCGGGTTGTGGCATCGGGATTCCACGGTTCGGCGCTGCCAAATTCAAGATCGCGGTCGTAATAGATCCTATGCAG
>NZ_JNAC01000141.1:0-5750 GCF_000722555.1 Sphingobium sp. DC-2
GGGTCCCTTTTGCGCGCCGATAGGGGGTCCCGTTTGCACGCCGATTGACAGGCTTTCCAGCAGTTCGCGGGCTCCTGCGCCCATCGCTGCCCAGGTCGCGATGGAAGGCAGGCCGATCAGCACAAAGGCTGCGACGATAACGCCGAGCTGCAGGGCGAGCGGTCGGCCGGGCACGGTAAAGCTGGCAATGGCGGGCATGGTGATCGCCCAGGCCTTGGGATTGACGAACTGGAAGGCAGCTGCCTGCCAGAAAGTCAGCGGATGCGCGCCCTCACGCCGTTCGACGCCTTCGGATTGCCAAAGCTTTACCGCTAGCCAGGCAAGATAGACGGCGCCAAAGATCCGCACCGCCCAGCGCATCACCGGCCATGCCTCGAACAGCGCGCCCAGACCCAGTCCGCTGAGCACGAGCATCAGCGCGCAGCCGAAATTGATCCCGAAGATATGCGGAATGGTCCGGCGGAATCCGAAAATCAGCCCGGAAGAGGCGAGCATGATGTTGTTGGGGCCGGGCGTCGCCGTGCAGACGAAGCTGTACAATGCAAGCGGGGCAAGCAGACTCGTGTCCATGATGTTCTCCTGAACCGCTGGATGATCATGATTGAACTATGAGTCAAATGTGATATTGAACCGGTGCAATATGGCGCGGGGATGGCAATGAAGGACTGGCAGCCGGATATCTCGAAGGGCAGTGCGCCGGTGTACGAGCGTCTCGTGACCGCGCTGGAGGGCGATGTGCGCGATGGCCGCCTTGTGCCCGGCGACCGTTTGCCACCGCAGCGCGATCTGGCGCACCGCCTGTCCCTGAGTGTCGGCACGGTCAGCCGGGCCTATGTCGAGGCGGAGCGGCGGGGGTTTATTTCCAGCCATGTGGGCCGGGGTTCGTTCGTTGCCGATCGCGCGAGGCCGCATGCCGCGTCACATGACACCGGCCCGCTCGACATGGCGCATAATGTGCCGCCGCTCGATCCTGCCGAACGCTGGATCGGGGAGGGGCTATCCCGCGTGCGCCAGCGCGCCGATCTCGCGACAGCGGTGAACTATGCGCCGCCCGAAGGCTTGGCTTCGATCCGCGAGGCCGGGGCATCCTGGCTCAAGCGCCGTCATGGCGTGACGCGCGCGACGGCGGATCGGGTTATTCAGTGCAATGGCGGGCAGCATGGCCTTGCGCTCGCTTTCGCGGCGCTGGCGCGGCCGGGCGATACGATCCTGTGCGAAGCCGCGACCTATCCCGGCATCCGGACGTTGGCTGACCATGCGGGTTACCGCCTGCAGGGCGTTGCCATGGATGAGCGCGGCATCGATCCCGAAGCGCTCGCCCGCTGGGCCCGGGAGACTGGCGCCAAGGTGCTGGTCATAATCCCGACCTTGCAAAATCCGACCACGATCACCCTCGATGCCGCGCGCCGCGCTGACATCATCGAGGTCGCGCGCGCCCATGATCTGATGATCGTGGAGGACGAGGCCTATCGCGTATTCGCAGATGACGGTGCGCCGGACTGCTTTGCCGATCTCGCGCCTGAAAGGACATTGATGGTCGCGGGCGTTTCCAAGGCGGTCGCGCCCGGTTTGCGGCTCGGTTTCCTGTTGCCGCCTGATAATGAAGATATTCGCGATCGCTTGCTGCTGGGCATTCGTGCCTTTGGCTATAGCCCACCCTCGCTGGGCGGTCTGGTCTTCAGCCAGTGGGAACAGGATGGAACGGCCGACAGGATCGCTGACGATGTAATCACCGAAAGCGAGGCGCGGACACAGCTGGCCGCATCGATCCTCGGCAAGGCGATGGCCCCGCCGGGGGCGGGTCGCAGCCTGCATGTCTGGATGCCGATGCCCATGCTCGATGCCGAACGGCTGAGCGCCCGCGCCTTGCGTGCCTCCATCGCGCTGACGCCGCCTGACGGACCGATTGTCGATGAGGCTGCACCCTCTGGCGTCCGTCTGTGTCTTGGCGGCCTGCGCTCGCGCGATGCTCTTGAACAGGCGCTTCGCGATATCGCTGCCATGCTGGCGACTGCCGGAGGCAGCGCTTCGAGCGGTCTGGTCTGACATGTGGAGTTACAGGCGGGCCGGAGCAATCGAACTGGCTTCATGCGCAGGAAATGCTCTGCCGGATTTGCGCCTCCATTTCCACGAGACTGCCCAGCTCTGTCTGGTTCAGAGCGGGAAGCGCCGGGCGGAAACCCGCTACGGGATCGTTGAGGTGACCGCAGGCGAATGGCTCTACCTTCCCGCCGGTCTGCCGCATCGCTTTATCGATAGCGCAACCGCCGAAGGGCGCTGCCTGAATGTTTATGCGCCCCTTGACCTGGGCGCCTATCCCCGCTGCCTTCCTGCCGTGAGCATTCGGCCATTGTTGCAATCACTGGCCTTGTCAGGATCCTCGCTGGCCGGATCAGAGCGGTATGGCACGCAAGGCACCGGGCCCGAAAATGGTCCACTCCCAATACGGGCGCTGGCACGCGCGGCGGGGGTCTCGCGCGAGCATTTCAGCCGGACCTTTGTGCAGCAGCATGGTCTCCCCCCGCATCGCCATCGCATCATGTGCCGCCTCAACGGTGCGCGCCAGGTGATCGCTCGGGGACATTCGCTGGCAGATGTCGCCGCCCGGTTCGACTTTGCCGATCAGAGCCACCTTGGCCGCCTGTTCCGCCAGACATTCGGGACGACGCCGGGAGCCTACCGCAAAGGCTGCTGCTGATCACAAACATTCCAGACTTGCTCGCGTCCTTGGTTCAGGCTCGCGGGCATGATCGACTGGACAACAGCAATACTGATCCTTGCAGGCGTGGTCGGCGGGATCGTCAACGCCGTGGCCGGCGGCGCGACCCTGATCACCTTTCCGGCTCTGCTGGCTACAGGACTACCTCCCGTAGCGGCCAATATCGCCAATGCCATCGCCGTGTCGCCGGGGCATCTGCTGGCGGTGCTTGCGGATCGACGGAGCCTGCCGGTCCTTGACCGTCACCTTTACCTGCTACTCCTGCTTTCTGCCGCCGGAGGCCTGGCTGGCGCGGGTCTTTTGCTCATTATTCCTGACCGCCTTTTCACCATGCCGATTCCTGCACTGATCGCAGGCGCAACGCTGCTGTTCGCGCTGGCGCCGCGCATTGCGAGGACGGCGGACAGCAGGGAAAGCAGGCACCATGGCGCAAAGCGGCGGGAAGCAGGGCTGCTGGCGTTGACGGCAATCTATGGCGGGTTCTTTGGCGCGGGCCTTGGCATCATCCTGACAGCGATCCTCAGCCTGTCGGAACCGCATGACATACGCCGCATCAAGGCTGTCAAGAATCTCCTCGCGAGTACCGTCGCAATTGTAGCGAATCTGTTCTTTCTGCTGCGCGGGGCCGTGCACTGGCCATCGGCGTTCCCCATGCTTCTCGGCGCCATCGCCGGGGGATACGCAGGTGGCCATCTGGTCCGCGTCTTGCCTGCTAATGTCGTGAGGGGCGTCGTCCTGACGGCGGGGTCGGCGATGTCCATCGCCTACGCATTTAAATACTGGATCTGAAGCGAGGTGTTCGAGACGTTCAATTCGGACGTATTTATCGCCAAAGAAGGTGTTTTTACCGGTCTTTTGCGGCATTTGTCCCGTTTATCGGTGAGACAATAGCCTGGCGTTTTTGTGATGACTCCCAAGCATCCAGGGATGACTTTGCAAAAGAGCGACTTGGGGCAAGTGCCCGCGATCGGGGCACTCGCCGGACCGACCATCCTGAACCAAGGTCGGTAGGGAGAGGATCCATGAACGGAAACATTCCGTCGGGCGCGAATGCGTCCGAATGGCGCGACCGTGCGCGCTACGATCGCCTGACAGGTTTCGATCAGGCCACATGGGCATGGGAATGTCTGCGCCGTGCCATCGGCAAGGATTGCCAGCTGTTTCGCGAGGCCGGTGGGCTGCTGCTGCGCGCCGAGCCACCCATTTGTCTGCTGAATGGAGACCTGTGCGACTGGACCGGTACGGAACCCTTACCTCTGGCAATCTTCAAGGATTGTGCGGATTTTGCCGGTCATGTCTTCTGGCGTGCTGCGCATCACCCGCCAGTCCTGGTCGTGCGCGCCCATCCTTCAGATGCGAACAAGGCGGGGAGCGCGCTGTTCGACCTTGCTCGCCTGCCTTACCCGGCGATGGTCCTTCAGGTGCCGGGCCGGGGCGAATATGTGCTGATCGCCGAAGGCTCGCGCTGTATCCGTATGAAGATCTGCAGCGGAACGGTGCTTTCCGGGCCGGTGTCGCTGGAGTTTCTCGTTGCCGGCGACCACGCTTTCGAGGTCCGCATATTGTCGCTGCGCCGTCTCGCGGCGTTCCATCGCCTTGGCCGCTTCCCGCGCAGCCTGTTCCCGCCCGAGCGGCGCGCGCGGCGCTGGGCGCGTGCGCTCCAGGCCTGGGATGGACGTATGGCCGGGGCCAGTCACCGGGAGATCGCATCGGTTCTTTATGGCCGCAAAGCCGTTCGGCACGACTGGTACGGTCCTTCCGACTACCAACGAACCCATGTCAGGCGCTTATTGCAGACCGCAGATGGTCTGATCCGGGGTGGATGGCGCAAGCTGTTGTGGTGATCGGTTGGAGTATTGCTCCCTGTTCATGGCGTCTCGCCCGCTGGGCGGGCGACCGCGCTCTATGCCGCCTTGCTGACGCTGCGGCGCCACCGGGCCGGCGATGCCGTCACGGCCAGAGGTGACGATCGCTGACGCATGCCGGGGCCGCTTGCGGCCCCGGTCTGTAGGCGGCGCGCGCAGGCTGCGCGCCGGCGCTGCTTTTGGGCAGTCCCTCTGGGCGTGCCGGGTGGTCGGCGCTTCCTCCTAGGCCCGCTGCGGCCGGCGGCAAGCCTGGCGCTTGCGCTTGGCTGCTCCACTTCGTTTCGCCCCTGCGCCCACCCCGTCGCGTGCCCGCGCCGGGGCCCCGGGCTTGGGTGCCGCCCGCAGGCAGATCATGGGAGTTTCCCGCAAGCGCCGTGCAGGCGGCGAGGTCGGCAACAGGGATCGTCAGGAAGGGGCGCAGACGCGCGTCAGCCTTTACGACGAGGTGACCGCGAAGATCATCGCACAGCTGGAAGCCGGACGCTTCCCATGGGTTCAGCCTTGGGATTCCAGCCAGTGCGGTGGGCCGGGGCTTCCCGTTAATGCGCTCACCGCAAGGGCCTATTCGGGCATCAATGTGCTGCTGCTCTGGGGCGCGGCGATCAGTATGGGCTATCCCTCGCAAAACTGGCTTACCTTCCGGCAGGCGCTGCAGGCAGGCGGGGCCGTCCGCAAGGGTGAGAAGGGCGTGACCGTGGTCTATGCCGACCGCTTCATTCCCGAAGCGGAGAAAGCGCGCGCCCATGAGAGCGGAGACGACGCCCGCGCGGTGCCGTTCCTGAAACGCTTTACCGTCTTCAATGTCGCGCAGTGCGAAGGGCTGCGCGAGGGGCTGGTCACGCAGAACCCACCTTTGCCCGAGCGTGAAATCATCCCTCATGCCGAGGCCCTGATCGCGGCAACGGGTGCTGATTTCCGCATCGGCGGCGCGCAGGCCTATTATTCGCCCGGCCGCGATTATGTCGCGGTGCCGCCGCAACCGGCCTTTCGCGATCAGGTAAATTTTTACCGCACCGCCTTTCATGAACTCTCGCACTGGAGCGGGGCAGGGCACCGGCTCGGTCGCGACCTGTCCGGCCGGTTCGGCTCCAAAGCCTATGCGCGCGAGGAATTGTGCGCCTTATCTGGACAGTCTGCGCCGTCCGCAACATTGCAGTAAGGTCGGC
>NZ_JNAC01000142.1:0-868 GCF_000722555.1 Sphingobium sp. DC-2
TCCAATCTCCGCCAAGCATGCTCAAGCTTCACGATTTTTGCAACAGAGCCTTTCGTAATTCCACCGGCCGTTGCGATAGTCGACGAAGGCGCCTGCGACGATGTTGATGTAGCTCATGCCGCATCCTTCGCAGGAAAGTCGTCTGCCGGTCGCCGCCGCGGTATAAGTGGGGCGGGAAGGGCCGCTGGATCGGCATGGCGGATGACGCTTTCGAGCCCGATTGGATTATCGAAGTCGATGAAGATACAGCCGTTAGCGGCTAGCGACAGGATCGTCTGCAGATTTGGCGCAACCGTCATGTATGAGAGCTCGGCAATCACGTTGGCGATCATCCGTTCGCCCTTCATCACTGCGCTCTGCACAGCGAGCCGCTGGAGATCATCAAAGTTCGGCCGGAAGCGGCGCCACACCGCGAACACGTTGCGGTAACGCGCATCCTCCAGAATATCCTGCTTCAAAACTACGAAATAGGACCAGTCAGGTTTTTGCTCCACCATCGCGGCAGCGGACCTCAGGCGGCTGTGCACATCGGGTCGATGGTATTGCCGGCGGCTCTTGGCTTCATACATGACGCTCTCACCGCGTTCGATCACCGCGAAGTCTGGGATGTGATTGGCGGGGCGGTCGTCATGCAGGAACGTGAAGATGGTCGGCTGAGGACGGATGACTGTGACGCCGGGATCCATCTCGGCATACATCATGAACTCGAGTTCGCCAGGAGACTCGCCTGCACAATAGCCCTTCGGGGCCTTCCGTGTCCGATGCCAGCCATTGGTGACAGATGCGGAACGCCCGATTACCTTACGAACTGGGACATCGTGTCAACGGCGGTCGGATTTTAGGCCAGCGCGGCGGAGTAAAAGCAGGC
>NZ_JNAC01000143.1:0-4238 GCF_000722555.1 Sphingobium sp. DC-2
GACGCCGATCACCCCGCTAACGGGGTCCCTTTTGCACGCCGGTCCACAGTTCTGTTGGCCTGCCATAGCAACAGCTTCGCATGGAACACAGAGGCGAACGGTCTTACTGGCCCCGGTGAAGCACTGATGGTTGCTGTGGCCCGACCCCTTGCTGACGATCGAAGAGGAAGAAGCGCCGTGTCCCGAAACGGGACAGCGCACCAGTTTGCACCAGCGGGAATAATGATTCGTGAGTGAAACGAGATGATGGTAAACGCGGAGTCACCAGCGCGCTCAAGGGGTTAGCCCGAAACGCGCTGGTTGGCTCGGCTGAGCCGTCTTGTGCAACTCAGGTGCTACGGCATTTGAGAAGACCAAACCAGCCGAGTTGAGCAACACCTTAACTAGTTGGATTGGCTGGATTAAATGTCAAATTTCGTAGTTCCGAGCAACACCCCCCGACAATACAACCTCGACCTGAAGATCGAGGTAGAGCGCGAAATCGATGGTGTAGGGATGGGCGTCCTCAGCGATGGCTCGCCCTTCCTGAACCTTCGCGGTCTTGCCAGCATGTGCGGCGTCGACAGTTCCTTGATCACGCGCATTACTGGGGATTGGATCAACACACCTCTGAAGCCGCGCGAACAGAAGATCCGGGAGCTGGTCCGCGCGCAAGGCGCGGACGACACGATCGCCTTCTACGCGATCGAAAAGAACGGCACCATCCATCACGCCGTTCCAGCTGCTGTCTGCATGGCGATTCTGGAATATTATGCCTTCGACGCGAAAACCTCGAATGACAAGGCGGCGCAGAGCTACCGGATTTTGGCGCGCAAGGGGTTCAACGCCTTCATCTATGCGCAAGTCGGCTATAATCCGACGGGTGCTTCTCATGTTGCCTGGCAGCAATTCCATGATCGCGTCTCGCTGGCCTATCATACCGTCCCGGCTGGCTATTTCAGCATCTTCAAGGAAGTGGCCGACATTATCGTGACGATGATCCGGGCGGGGGCGCAGATTGGAAAGTCGTTCATTCCGGACATTAGCGTCGGGATGGCATGGGCCAAATACTGGAAGGCAGAGAACCTAGAAGTCGTCTATGGCGCCCGGATCCAGTATGCCCACAACTACCCGGATTATTTCCCACAATCGATGTCGAACCCTCAGCCAGCATACTGTTACCCCGACGACGCTCTTGCTGAGTTCCGCCGCTGGGCGCGCGAAACCTATATCCCGAACCAGATGCCGCGCTATCTGGAGAGCAAGGTGAAGAGCGGCGAACTGCCGGCCCCTTCAGCCGTGGCGGCGATCGAGGCCTTCAAGGCGGCCCCCGCGCTTCCGGGAGCGTAAGGCTGGAAGCCCCGCGCCAAACGCGGGGCTTCAACTCTCCAACCGGTGGCGACATGAGCGGTAGTTATGCAATCGCAGCAAACTCGGGCCGAGCGCCCTGCCAACAATCAGGATGCAAGTCCTCGCGTGTAGCCATGCTCCCGTCCGAGCGGATCATTACCGCCATCGCGGGGTAGGCTACGTTCATCGGATGCCGTCTGGCACCGTGACCGATTATATCGAAGGCCCACGCATCAAGAGCCAAGCCTTCATCGGTCATGAAAAGCGACAGCTTTGTCTCCGCAAAGCTGGAAAGCCACGCCGTATCCGGACCGTCGCAGTAAAATCCTTTGATCTCGCATTCATGATCTTGGTTCGGGCTAAGCTGATGGCGAATTATCTTGCACGATCCGCGCCGCACTTCCGCATAATAGACGATCAGCAGTTGGGGGCTACTGACTCCGTTCGCCCGCATTAGCGCCATTTTTTCCCTGAAGAGGTCGGGGGCACAAGCGCGAGCGGCATCTGAAAAGGTGGCACCCTTCGCGCGACTGCTTGATAACTGTCGAGCAAACTCATCGCGATCGATGTTCGATCCGCCGACGGCAAATGCACTGGCCCTTCCTGCGGCATGAAGCTTGCGAACAGGCGCACGTTTACGGTTCTGGATGACATCCCAGCGACAGCTGTCCGCCGCGAGAAAAGCATGATCATCGGACACGTGGGCCAGCAGGATAGTCATGGCCCAGCTATGGTGCGTTCCCCCTAGGACATCAACGTCCACGGAATTCTTCTGCCCTACATAGTGCAAAAAGATAAGTGGATTATCTTTTCTCTTGCTATTGAGTGATAAGTAGCTTATCATGTGGGTGCTGGTCCGGAGTCAGCCGGGCTAGTAGATCCAGAGAAGAGGTACTCAAGCCAGCTCTCGGATCGGAAACAAACATAAGGAAAAAACAGAATGATACCAAGTGAACTAAAATCTGCTCGAAAAGTCTTAGCGATGAGTCAAGCTGAATTTGCGGATAGCATCGGCGTTTCGCGCGTGCTTGTCGGCCAAATGGAGCGCGGCGATGCACCGATCACGCCACGCACGTCTACAGCTGTTGAAATGCTGCTCGCCAAGACAAAGCTGATCTCCGACGTCTATTGGGTCGAAGATAGCGCAAAGGGCGGCTATATCGTGGTTCGCCGCACAGATCGGCAGCACGACCGACCGAACGCTCTTTATAGTGGGCATTCTCAGACTTGGCTGTACGGTGAATTCGCGCGGCGAGATCATGCCTATCGCTGGGCAGCAGCACTTCGGAACTCGGCAGACCCCCGCAATACTCGCAAGCTGATCCGTTCACGCGAAACGGATGCAATGGAGCGATCTGCGGCGTCTTGATCGTCGCATCCTGAGCAGACACGACCTGTTGCTGCCGCATCGCTGCGGCGATGTCCGACGGTAGCGCGGGCATCAGGCGTAGTTCCGAAGCGAGCCGGACCAGGTGCCGCCCGCGCTCTTGATGGCTTGCTCGATTTTTTCCAGCTTCGCCTCCAGCGCCGGGAAGCCCTGCGCGAGCAGCGTCACGGTATTGGCCGTGTTCGCCTCCATCGACTTCGTCGCCGCTGCCGTCTGCTCAATGAACGGATCAGCCGTGGTGCGGATGGGCGCCGCATTGTCGACGGTGGCGATGGCCTTGTTCGTGGCGGCCTGAATGGCATCGAACGCCTCGAAATATTTGGCCGTCGAGCCGTACATCTGGCGCTCTATGTCCAGATAGGTCTGGGCTGCCTCCAGATACTTGTCCTGGTTGATCGACTGCCCGGCATTGATCTGGGCAAGGAACGGATCCAGCGCGCTCTTCGCGTTCATCGCCTGCTCGCGCAGCGACAGCGGCGAAGAAGAACCCATGTTCATGGCCTTCAGGAAGTCCTTCATGGATTGCGAGGCCGACGCGGCGCTTTCCTTCGCGTCGATCAGTTCAAGATTGTAGAGCTTCTGCGCGTCGGCCATCTGCTGTGCGGTGGCGCCGCCCTCGCGCAAAGCTTCAACGGTTTTCAGCCACTTCTTGTTGAGCTCATCGATCGCATAGCCCACCGGATCCAGACGGCGCTGCAGTTCCTTCGGAATATCCTCGATCAGCGTGGCTTTCTCGATCGCCTTCTGCAGATCCTGCCCCGACTTCAGGATATTGATCGACGCCTGGCTGATGCCGGTGAGCACCGCACCTTCGATCGACTTCTGGATGGCGAACTCAATCGCCGCCTGCTCATCATCACCGAAGTTATAGAGGCCCTTCGCGGAATTGCCCTTGAAGTCCATCTTGCCGCCACGCCCTTCGACGTTGACGCGGTACTTGCCATCATAGGTGCCCATGGCGATGTTCGGCACGCCCGTGATCTTCGCCCCAAGCTGTTCGGCCAGGCTGTTGAGGCCATCCGCCACGTTCGACGCGAGACCGGATGCGGCGCGGATCGCGGAGCCAGCATTGCCCTTGCCCGCAGTGCCTGCCAGTTCGCCATATTCATTCATGAACAGGCCAGCGCTGCCATATTTCGGCTTGGGCTTGAACAGCCCACCCAGCGCGCCGCCAAGCAGCCCGCCAGCGATAGAGCCGAGAGGGCCAGCGAAAGAGCCCAAGCCCTGAAAGACAGAGTTGAGGCCGCTTTCGAGAGCCTTGCCAAAGGGTCCGTTTTTCCCGGTCAGGAAACCGCCGATCGCGCCGCCGATGCCTCCGCCGAGCTTACTGCCGCCAGCCAGGCCAGCCGCAGTGGAGCCAAGCGCCGCGTTGGCCAGCACATTGGAAAGGCCCTGAAAGAACTCACCCTTGGAGGAAAACACATCCTTCAGCTTATCGCCCAGCGTTTCCGCAATGACCCGGCCATCGACGTCTGAACCGCGCCGGGTTTGTCGGAGGCTCCAACTCCTGAGAAGGTGGAGC
>NZ_JNAC01000144.1:0-2424 GCF_000722555.1 Sphingobium sp. DC-2
ACTTCACTGCCCGCTTTCCAGTCGGGAAACCTGTCGTGCCAGCTGCATTAACATGGTCATAGCTGTTTCCTTGCGTATTGGGCGCTCTCCGCTTCCTCGCTCACTGACTCGCTGCGCTCGGTCGTTCGGGTAAAGCCTGGGGTGCCTAATGAGCAAAAGGCCAGCAAAAGGCCAGGAACCGTAAAAAGGCCGCGTTGCTGGCGTTTTTCCATAGGCTCCGCCCCCCTGACGAGCATCACAAAAATCGACGCTCAAGTCAGAGGTGGCGAAACCCGACAGGACTATAAAGATACCAGGCGTTTCCCCCTGGAAGCTCCCTCGTGCGCTCTCCTGTTCCGACCCTGCCGCTTACCGGATACCTGTCCGCCTTTCTCCCTTCGGGAAGCGTGGCGCTTTCTCATAGCTCACGCTGTAGGTATCTCAGTTCGGTGTAGGTCGTTCGCTCCAAGCTGGGCTGTGTGCACGAACCCCCCGTTCAGCCCGACCGCTGCGCCTTATCCGGTAACTATCGTCTTGAGTCCAACCCGGTAAGACACGACTTATCGCCACTGGCAGCAGCCACTGGTAACAGGATTAGCAGAGCGAGGTATGTAGGCGGTGCTACAGAGTTCTTGAAGTGGTGGCCTAACTACGGCTACACTAGAAGAACAGTATTTGGTATCTGCGCTCTGCTGAAGCCAGTTACCTTCGGAAAAAGAGTTGGTAGCTCTTGATCCGGCAAACAAACCACCGCTGGTAGCGGTGGTTTTTTTGTTTGCAAGCAGCAGATTACGCGCAGAAAAAAAGGATCTCAAGAAGATCCTTTGATCTTTTCTACGGGGTCTGACGCTCAGTGGAACGAAAACTCACGTTAAGGGATTTTGGTCATGAGATTATCAAAAAGGATCTTCACCTAGATCCTTTTAAATTAAAAATGAAGTTTTAAATCAATCTAAAGTATATATGAGTAAACTTGGTCTGACAGTTATTATTTACCCACCACTTTGGTAATTTCGCCTTTCACGTAATGCACAAATTCTTCCAGCTGATCCGCACGGCTGGCCAGACGATCTTCTTCCTGGCCCAGATACGCCTGACGCGCTTCCAGAATCACCGGCTGATACTGCGCCGGCAGACGTTCCATGGCCCAATCCGCCGCCACATCTTTCGGCGCAATTTTGCCGGTCACCGCGCTATACCAAATACGGCTCAGGGTCAGCACCACGTTGCGTTCATCACCCGCCCAATCCGGCGGGCTGTTCCACAGGGTCAGGGTTTCGTTCAGCGCTTCAAACAGGTCCTGTTCCGGCACCGGATCAAACAGTTCTTCCGCTGCCGGACCAACCAGCGCCACGCTATGTTCACGCGCTTTGGTCAGCAGAATGGCCAGATCGATATCAATGGTCGCCGGTTCAAAAATGCCGGCCAGAATATCGTTACGCTGCCATTCGCCAAACTGCAGCTCACGTTTCGCCGGATAACGCCACGGAATAATGTCATCATGCACCACGATGGTCACTTCCACCGCACGCAGAATTTCGCTTTCACCCGGGCTCGCGCTGGTTTCCAGCAGATCGTTAATCAGCGCACGACGGGTGGTTTCATCCAGACGCACGGTCACGGTCACCAGCAGATCAATATCGCTATGCGGTTTCAGGCCGCCATCCACCGCGCTGCCATACAGATGCACGGCCAGCAGGGTCGGTTCCAGATGACGTTCAATCACGCCCACCACTTCAGACAGCTGGGTGCTCACTTCCGCAATCACCGCTTCACGCATAATGTTCAGTTTGGTTTTCGGACGGCTGCCCTGCTGGGTCACATCGTTGCTGCTCCACAGCATCAGGCAACGGCCCACCGCATAACGCGCCTGCTGTTTGCTCGCACGCGGCATGCTCTGCACGCCAAAAAAGCAATCATAGCACGCCATAAACACCGCCACCGCACCATTACCGCCGCTACGTTCGGTCAGGGTACGGCTCCAATTACGGCTACGCATACTCTTCCTTTTTCAATATTATTGAAGCATTTATCAGGGTTATTGTCTCATGAGCGGATACATATTTGAATGTATTTAGAAAAATAAACAAATAGGGGTTCCGCGCACATTTCCCCGAAAAGTGCCACCTAAATTGTAAGCGTTAATATTTTGTTAAAATTCGCGTTAAATTTTTGTTAAATCAGCTCATTTTTTAACCAATAGGCCGAAATCGGCAAAATCCCTTATAAATCAAAAGAATAGACCGAGATAGGGTTGAGTGGCCGCTACAGGGCGCTCCCATTCGCCATTCAGGCTGCGCAACTGTTGGGAAGGGCGTTTCGGTGCGGGCCTCTTCGCTATTACGCCAGCTGGCGAAAGGGGGATGTGCTGCAAGGCGATTAAGTTGGGTAACGCCAGGGTTTTCCCAGTCACGACGTTGTAAAACGACGGCCAGTGAGCGCGAC
>NZ_JNAC01000145.1:0-569 GCF_000722555.1 Sphingobium sp. DC-2
CAGGAGATGCTGTTCGACGCGCATGCGCGCGGCTTTGCTTTCTTCGGCGGGGTGCCAGGGCGCGGCATCTACGATAATATGAAGACGGCGGTGACGAGCGTGTTCACCGGCAAGGAACGGGTCTTCAACCGGCGGTTCCTGATCATGACCGCCCATTATATGATCGAGCCGACCGCCTGCTCACCTGCGGCGGGATGGGAGAAGGGGCAGGTCGAGAACCAGGTGCAGACGATCCGGGGTCGCTTCTTCCAGCCCCGGTTGCGGTTCGCCAGCCTCGAGGAGCTCAATGGCTGGCTGGAGGCCGAGTGTCGGCGCTGGGCGGAACGGCAGGCGCATCCTGAACAGGGCGAGCTAACCGTAGCGCAGGCGCTGGAGATCGAACGATCGGCACTGCAACCGATGTTGGGGCCGTTCGACGGCTTCAACGAGAGCGAGCATGCGGTGACGGGCACCTGCCTGATCAGCTTCGACCGCAACCGCTACTCGGTTCTCTCGACGATGGCGCGGCGCACGGTGCAGGTCCGTGCCTATGCCGACCGCATCATCGTGCGCTGCGGCGAGGAGGTTGT
>NZ_JNAC01000146.1:0-10494 GCF_000722555.1 Sphingobium sp. DC-2
CAAAGAATATGTGTAATGTTGAGCTCAACATTACAGGAATTCGCGCGGGGACAGCTCGATATCGAGCCAGGCGCGCTCCTCGGGGGACAGGTCGGCAAGGGCACGATCGAGCATCGCTTCCGAGGTCGACACGAGCTGGACGACGGCGCAGTCGCCGCGCGCGAGATCGGCGGTGATCGCCGGGATCAGCGAGGGCAGCTTCATCGACAGCAGGATCTGGCCGAAGAAGCGTTGCTTGGTCGATCCGAAGATCGACAATGCCGCGGCCTTCGCGCCGCTATTATAGGTGGCACCGCTGAAGCCGTCGGTGACGCGCGTGGCGGCGAGCGCGGCCTGCAGATTGTTGTGAATGATCGCCCAGGCATCGGCATAGGCATTGTAGACGGCGATCTGTTCTTCGCTGAGCCGATGCTCGAGGATGTCATATTCGACGCCGGCGAAGCTGAGCGCCCGCGCGGCATAGAGGCCCTGCGCTTTGAGGTCGCGGGCGATCAACTCCATCGCCGCGATGCCGCCTCGGCGCAGGGATTCCACGAAGGCCCGCCGGTCGGCGAAGGCCGTCTGCGGTCCCCACAATCCGAGGCGTGTCGCATAGGCAAGATTGTTGACATCCGAGGCGCCCGTCGCCGAGGCGTAGAGAATCCGGGCGCGCGGAGCGAGATTTTGCAGGCGGACGCCGGCAATGCCCTGCTCGGACCCTTTCGTGGCGCCGAACCGGCCCTCGCCGCCGGCCACCCCGGCCATTTCATGCGCCTCGTCGAAAACGATGACGCCGCTGAAATCCTCACCCATCCATTCGATCAGCTGGCGCAGCCGCGTGCCCCTGTCGCCGCGGTTGGAGCGCAGGGTGGCATAGGTCAGGAAGAGGATCCCATCGCCCAGCGCGATCGGGGTGCCGAGCTTCCACTGGTTGAGATGCTGGATGTCGAGCGGCAAGCCGCCAAGCGCCGACCAGTCCCGGCGAGCGTCTTCGACCAGCGTCTCGCTCTTGGATATCCAGAGGTGGCGGCGGTTGCCACGCAACCACTGGTCGAGGATGACGCCTGCCACCTGCCGCCCCTTGCCGGCGCCCGTGCCATCGCCAAGGAAAAAGCCGGTCCGATAGGCGTTACCGGCCTCTGCCGGCGACAGCGAAAGACCCTCCTCGCTGGATATGAACCGCCCGGGAAGATCGCGCTCGAACGCCGCGCCAGCGTAGATCAGCGTTTCGAGCTGCGCGTCCGAGAGCAGGCCGTCGTCCAGGATCCTGGCCGGCAGCACGGGTTCATAAGCGACCGGGGGTGCGGCAATCGATCCCATTGCCTGCGATTCGACCAGCGCGCTTGGGTGCTCACGAGCATCGGCAATCAGCAGACGGCTCGGCCGATAGGGCAGGTAAATCCCTTGCGGTTCGCCCGCGGGTGCGGGCGCGTCGAGACGGTGATAGGCGACCGCGCGGGTCGTGGGCAGGGTCACCGCCGCACGCGAGCAGACGGGGCGGGTCCGCCGCGTGAGGCCCCGGAACAATCCGCTGGGGCGGGAGATCGGCTGCGGCTGCGGCGCGCATGGGGTCGCCATCGCATCGATGGCCGCAAGCGCAGCGCCGAGCGTCGTGCAGGTCTGGCGCGGGACCGAGCCCCCTGCCCCGTCCTTTTCGAGGAGTATGAGCTGGACTGCCTGGCCGGTGCCGTGCTTGGCATAGGCATCGGGCGGCAGGTCGAGATGCAGCCGGGCATGCGCGCCCGCAGTGGCGTGCAGCCAATCCGCGTCCTCCGTCTCGATGCGGTCGGGGAGAATAACGGCGCAGCGCCCGCCTGGAGCAAGCCGCAACAGCGCGGAGCGCAAATGGCGAAGCGCGGCATGGCGATCGCGCGCGCGCCCCTGGCTTCGCGAGAAGGGCGGATTGAGGAGCACGACGCTCGGCACCAGTTGCGGATCGAGCATATCGTCGATCAGTTCGCCATCATGCGTGCTCAGCCTGCCTTCGGGAAAGGCGTGACGCAGCAAACGCGTGCGCCAGGCATCGATATCATTGAGAAGGAGGCGCGCGCCGGCGAGATGGGCGTGTACGGCCAGGAGGCCGGTCCCGGCCGAGGGCTCGAGCACGATATCGTGTGCCGTGATCGCGGCTGCCTTGGCGGCAAGGAAGCCGATCGGCGCCGGTGTCGAGAATTGCTGGAACGCGATCTGCGTTTCGCTACGCACGCTTTGCGTGGGAAGCGCCGCCGTCATAGCGATCAGCTGGGCGAGCCGCGCATTCGCATCTGCCGGGAGCGTCGCGTTCTTCAGATGGAGGACCTGCGCGAGTTCGAGCACATCGTAGGCGTCGCGCAATGACCACAGGCCATCGGCGCTCGAGCCACCGAAAGCGGAGGTCATTTCGGCAAGGAGGTCGTTACGTGCAACCGGACATCCTTCGGACAGCCGGTCGGCTATGCCTTGAGCAGCGGTACGGGCGGGATCATCGAGCGGCAGCGTGAGCGCGAGGGGGTGTGTGGCCATGGGGCATCTCCAGGTCTGACACCTGGCATCAGCGCCAGGTCATCAGCCGGAAGGCTCCCTCCCCTTTCAGGCCGCCTCGGCGGCCCGGCGGACACGCCAAGCATCATTCCAGTCCGCGTGCCGTTCCGGCAGCCGGAGCACCAGTTCGCGTCCATTGGCTGTGAGATGGGGGCGGGCTTTTTTGAGCATGGCGGCAGCGGCGGCACCGCGATCGCCATAGACGATGATACGCTTGACCCGTTCGGGGATGGCGACAAGCCCAAGGCGTTCGACCCCGCCCAGCGCCCAGGTGGGCGTTCCGAACCAGGCCATTGCTGAAAGGGCGTCCTCGATGCCTTCGGCAAGGCCAAGCTCCTCGCCGGCCGGCGCCAGACGAATGGCCGCGTCGCCGAGAAGGCCAAGGGCAATCTTCGGCTTTGGCATGGGTTTGTGCAGGATGTCGGCGAGATCGAGGCAGGTCCGCTGGACGGCGACAACCCCCAGATCATTCTCGACCGCGGCGATCATCGCCGGAAAGAACCGGCGGCGCTCACCGGCCCCGACGATGGTGCGCGGGTTGTAGCGCAGGCAACGCGGATAGGGAGGCGGCAGACCGCGCGCCGCCAGATAATCGGCCGCTGGAGATCCGGCGATGGGCTGGCTCGCCTTCCATAGGCGAAGTGCAAGAGCGCGATGGTCCGCGGCCGCCTTCGGGCGCGGCATTGTGAGCGGCTCCGCATCGTGAAGTTTGCGCCGGCGCAAAGCAGCCAGAACATCGCGCGTGTCGCAGCCGGCAAAGCAGTGGAACAGGATCGCCCGCTCGCCCAGGCGTACCGACAGGCTGGGACCATGATCGTTATGTGCCGGGCACCGGCATTCGCCGCGCGTACCGCGCCAGATCCCACCCAGGGCTTCGACAATGGCTTTGGCGCGATGGGGAGCAGCTGTGGGCATCGACTAATCCTCGGAAGTGGTGGAGCGCCGCTGCTGATTGCGCCCTCCCCTCCCCGATATTTCACCCCGGCATGCCTTTGGGTGCCAGGATCCCGAATTCCTCGACGATGCGATCGGTTGTGTAGTGCGTCGCGCCGTCGCGTTCATAGGAGTTGTCCTTGAGCCGTCCGGCTATGCGCACGAGATCCCCGACTTGAGCCCGGTCGGCGATATGTTTTCGCTGGCCTTCGCTGAAGACGCTCACGCGGTTCCAGTGGCTGTCTTCCTGCCATTCGTTATCGTCACCCTTGCGGCGATAATTCGCGCAGACCGACAGCAGGGTGACTTTCGGCCGCGCGTCGATTTCCCCGATCCGGCCGATGATCTCGAACTTGGCGAAGTTGATCATGCACCCTCCATGCGCAAGGTCATTTGGCCGGCAGCCTATCGTAGGCGGCTAACTTCGCGTATCCCTCCAGGCGGGGGGATTGAACGATTGCATCAGGCGCGACGCCGATCTCTTTCTCAAAATAAAAAGAATCAAAACGCCGCTGCTCGCAGCGGAAGCTTTTCCGATTCAAAAGGATTCAGATTCAGGAGGCCGAAAGCACAGCATTTCTGCGGGTTTGAGCAAGCTTATCCTGACCGGACGGGGGATTTTGCCTGCCCTTCCGGGGGCGCTTCCCTGACCGATCGGGGGATGCAACCTGACCTGCTGGGGCCTTCCTGACCGTATGGGGGACAGCTTCCTGCTGGAGTGATTCGCTCGCCATAGCGTTCGTCAGGGACTTTCTTCGGCGTCCGCGCTGCCGTTTGCGCGGGTCCGGGCGCTTGGAAACGCGACTCGCCGCACTTCCTCATGGTTTGCTGCTTCGGAGCGAAGTTCCATCCTGACCTCTTGGGGGCCGAATCCGGTGTCTATCCTGCCCTGACTTGACGCATGAGGACAGGTCAGGCAGATTTTCTCCCACGCTGGACGAATCGGCGCAGACTTCATGGCATGGATGACGAGCAAGCCCTAGATCACGCTGTAACGCCCTCCCCCACCGGCGATGACGCTTCTCCGGGACGGGCGATGCGGGTGGCTGCCGCCCTGCAGGCAAAGGGCGGTGACGAGTTCGCCAAGCCCGGCAGCATCGTCGAGGTCAAGTTCGTCAAAGGCCAGTCGCTTAGCCTGACTGCTTCGCGTTTGCTTGCGCTGATGATTTTGACCGCGGGCGGTGATGCCTGGGAGGACCGCCCGCACAAGATGCGAAAGGCGGACATTCGCCGCGGCCACAAGGGCAATGAGCGCATCTCGGATATGCTCGAGGAATTGCACCGCACGCTTTTCGCGGTCGACGACAAGTCCTGGCGCGGCAAGAAGGCGACGCTGCGCTTTTCGCTTATCTCGTCGTCGCGCGAAGAAGCGGAAGACGAAGAGGGCGCGGACGCTGGGTGGATCGAGTGGGAGTTCACGCCCGAAGCCCGAAAGCTGATCCAGGAATCGGAGACCTATGCGGTCCTGAACCGCCAGGCGGTGCTCGGCTTCCGATCAACCTATGCGCTCAAGCTGTACGAGATCGGGGCGCTGAGGCTGCATAGGCGCCAGTCGCTCTGGAAGGGCGACATGACGGCGCTGCGTGCACTGCTCGGCATCGCGCCGGACGTCTACAAGGATTTCGCGCAGCTGCGCCGCAAAGTTCTCGAAAAGGCGAAGGCCGAAATCGACCAGCTCGCCCATTTTCGCGTGGAGTGGCGGGAGATCCGCCAGGGCAGAACTGTCACCGAAATCGAATTCCGCTTTGAGCCCAAGGATGCTCCGGCCCAAATCGCGACCGTGGATGAGATCGGTCGGCACTCTGCGGGCAGAAAGGCGCGGCGCGAGGACGAGGTGGAGACCGTTGCCGTCGAGGCTGTCACACAGGCGGCGGTGGCGGCCTTGGTGTCAAAGGATAAGGCTGGGGCAGGGGAGGTCACCTTCCCGAACGGCACGATCCGCTTTGGCTCGGACACGCTCGCGGCCATCGGCCGTTCGGCTGGCGGCGGTTGGGACATCGATCTCATTGCCGATGCCTATCGCGCGCAGATGGGCGAAAGGCTGGCGAAGCTCAAGGGCGCCAAGCTGATCGCATCCTGGACCGGCTTCTGCGAGAGTTTCCTGGCACGACGCGGGCGCCCCTGAGCCGAAATTGCACCGGTGCAATTTCGGGGTGAACTGCCCCCAAGGGGTCAGGTTGCGAGGGGGCGCAAAAGGTCTGCGGCGCAGATTGGGCAAGTTTCGCCCTTCGGGCTGGGCCGACTTGCGAAAATCAGCCTTCGATTGACCTAAAAGTGCAAATTGAGCTATGCCCCCTCTAGTTTCGCAAGGGGGCCTCTCTTGGCTGCATCACTCGACATTGAGGGCACGCAGGACCTGCTGTCCGTCTCGACGCTCGCACAACGGACCAGCTCTGTCCTCGAGCGGCTCCGCGACTCCGCGCGGAGTGCCCGGGCGGACGAGCGGCGCGAGCCGACGTTCCCGATTGGCAAGGCCGCGGAACTGGTCGGCCGAACCGCGGCGGCCATTCGCGAGGCCGAGAAGGACGGCCGCTTGCCGCCGCCTCCGCGAACCGAGAATAATCGGCGTGTCGGCTATACCCTGGCGCAGCTCAACGACATGCGCGGACTGTTCGGCACCCGGCCCTGGCGGGCCGCAACCGATCCCTGCTGCGTTATCGCGGTGCAGAACTTCAAGGGCGGGGTGGGGAAATCGACTCTTTCGGTGCACCTGGCCCAATATCTCGCGATCAAGGGCTACCGGGTGGCTCTCATCGATTGCGACAGCCAAGCGTCGGCAACCACGCTATTCGGCTATGTGCCCGACCTCGACCTGACCGAGGAGGACACGCTCTATCCATTCCTGCGGCACGACGACATGGAGTCGCTCGACTATGCCCTGCGCAAGACCCACTTCGACGGCCTCGAGCTTGTTCCGGCCAATCTGCGGCTGTTCCAGTCGGAATATGAAATCGCAGCGCGCATGGCGCGGGGGCAGGGGAACCTGATCGACCGCATGGCGCAAGGCATCGCGAGCATTGCCGATCGGTTCGATGTGGTGGTTCTCGATCCGCCTCCGGCGCTCGGCGCGATCTCGCTTTCGGTGCTGCGCGCGGCCAATGCGCTGGTGGTGCCGGTTCCGCCGACGGTGATGGACTTCTCGTCGACGGCGGCCTTCCTCGCCATGCTCGATGAGACCATAGAGACGCTGGCCGATCGCGGCTTGGCGCCGTCGCTGCAGTTCCTGCGCTTTGTGGCGTCCAAGGTCGATGAGAATAAGTCGATGCAGAAGGAACTGCTGAACCTGATGCGAACCCTTTTCGGTCACGCGATCGTCCGTACGCCGCTCAAGGATTCGGCCGAAATCGACAATGCAACGGCGCGGCTGATGACCGTCTACGAGCTGGACGGCCCGGTCACCAGTTCGACGGTGCGCAACCGCTGCCTTGCCTATCTTGATGGCGTGAACAGTGAAATTGAGGTCGACATTCGGTCGATGTGGCCGAGCCATTTGACGCGGCTTCGCAAGGAGGGACTCGCCTGATGCGAGCAAAATTGCACCGGTGCAATTCCGGGTAGAAGGGGTGGATGATGAGCAAGAAGAACGCCAACTTCGCGGCTGATCTGGTCGCCGGAATCGACCCGGGGGCGCAAGCCCCAGCGGCGCGGCGCCCTGGCATCGGTGCGAGCGTGCTGGCGGGCCGGGAAAGCCGGCTTGCCGAATTGGCGACGGGCAGCGTCGTCTCGCGCACCCATGAGCTTGTCGATCCCGCGCGCTGCCGAATGTGGGCGGGGCATAACCGCGAATATGCGCTCCTCAATGAGGAGCGGTGCGCCGACCTCATCGAGAGCATCAAGGCGCAGGGCAAGCAAGAAATGCCCGCCATCGTTCGCCGCGTGAAGGACGATCCTGCCTTCGATTTCGAGGTGATTTGCGGCGCGCGCCGGCATTGGACGATCAGTTGGCTGCGCGCCCACAACTATCCGGATTTCCGCTTTCTCGTCGATATCCGTAGCCTTACCGACGAGGAGGCCTTCCGTCTCGCTGACCTCGAGAATCGGGCGCGCGACGATCTCACCGATCTGGAGCGCGGGCGCGGCAGAAGGTGATGGCCGAGCGGATCAATGTCACGGAAAGCTGGCTCAGCCGCTATCTCGACCTTGCCCGGCTGCCGGCGGAACTGATGGCGGCCTTCGCCCTTCCGCAGGATCTCAGGATCAAGCATGTCACCGCGATCAAGCCTCTCTTGAAACCGGAGGATCGGCGGCAGCGTGTGTTCGCCGAGGCGGGACGTCTCGCTCAGGTGCAGTCCGATCGCGCAGCACCGATGCCGGTCCCCGATATCATACGCGCGCTCGCTCTGGCCGCCGATCCCCCCAAGAGGTCAGGATCCCCCAAGAAGTCAGGAAAGCCGGAAACGATCGTGTCCGAAGGGGGGAAACCATTGCTGAAAGTGGAGGCGGTGGATCGTAAGGGTCTCAAACTTACCTTGCTCCCGCATGCCGGTGGTACGCGGGCTGAAGCGGAGGCCGCGTTGAAAGCGCTGCTCGATCAGCATTGGAGCTAGGACAATCTTCAGCGGTTCTGAGACGTGAGAGTTTTGTCTTCACATGTTGAATATGGACTGCCCTATGACTGCAGCCTTCCAGGATGACATTCGCGAGAATGAGATCATCTCGCCCCGTCGTCTGGCGGAGCGCCTGCGCTTCTCCATGGCGCATTTGGCTCGCGTTGCTCGCCTGGATCCTAAGGCCATGACTCTGTATCCCTCCGCCCCGACCGTGCAGATTAAACTGGAGGAAATAGCCCGAGTTATAAGGCGAGCGGCAGAACTTGCAGGCGAAGAAGGCAAGGCGGTTATCTGGTTCAAGCATCAACCCATTTCTGGAGTTGGGAAAACGGCCGCGGAATTGGTTGCGAATGGCGATATCGATATCGTCATGGAAGATCTCGATCGTATGGCTGCCGGGGTCTATTCCTGACAGGCGTCACTCAAGGCCGAAAGGTTAGCTTGTCCGCAGGACCTTTAGGCGAATGTCTTCTTCTCGTAGACGGTGACAATCGCCCGGCCATCCCAAACGTAGCACAGGTGCCGCTCCTGTCGGCTGTTGGCGAGTAGGCGAGGGCGGAACACCGCGGCGCACTCGCCGTCGGCGTCGCGCACGCTTTGGTACACGATGCCATCCGAACCTTGCTCACGCAGGTGCCGGCCAAGCGCCTGGCCGGCGGCATAGCTGTCCGGGGCGTAGAGGGCAGGGCGTTCATCGCGCAGGCCGCGAATATCGTGGAGCATGGCGTCCAGGTCGACCGCGTAGACGCGCATGTCGAGTTCCTGCGCCGGTTCGTGGGTGTACGCCATGAAGCGGGTTCGGTGATGGCGCGTCTCGGCAACCGCAGTCTCGATGGTGCTGGCAGCGTAGAACAGCCCGAAACTGCCGTCACAGAACCGGCTGCCATCGGGATTTAGGTGGGTGAACGCTGCCATGATCGCCGATGTTCCGGGTCCCGATACGCGGTCCTCCGGTGGGACGAGGGCGAGGTCCCCGACCTCGTCGCGAAGCCGGTCGTTGGTCATCGCCTCGATCGCATAGACCGCTTCCAGGTCGGCCGGATCCGCGACATCCTCAAACAGCGATATGGGCGGGAACCGGCTTGCGACGATCCGGTAGCACGGTTGCCACCGCACTTGCGTCGTCGCAATGGCATCCATCAGCCGCGCTGCGCGTCGATATATTGACGCACCACGTAGAGATCGGCGACATTGCCCGAGGCCATCCGCTCGATCGCCGGGCGTCCGGCGAACAGCGGCGCCTCATTGGGTTTGCGTACCCATTCGTTGGCGGTACGGGGCAGGAGCATCTTCAGCCCCTTGTAGATCCCCATGACATAGGAGATGCGCTCCAGCGCATCCTTGGGAATCGCCGCGACCGCGCCGCGCTTCCAGGTCTGGAAGGTCGAGCGGCTGTCGAGCCCGAGAAGCTTCATCTGCTCGGCTTCCTTGAGGTCCCAGGCGTCGGCAATGCGGAAAAAGGTGCGCAGCGCCGGACCGCTCAGATCCTTGCGGCTGGGCGCTTTGGCGGGGACGCCGGAATGGGCAGTTGTGGCCATTGGCCATCTCCTTCTTTCTCTGTCTATGTATGATATCTGTACATAACGTCAAGAAGAGATCAGTTTTCATACACGCCGAATGCGCGCGATGCCCCGTCAGGGATGGCCAGAACTGCCGGCGAGCAGCCGGTCGATCTCACCCATCGCCGCGTCGAACTCGGCAAGAGCCGCATGGGGGAGGGCGGTAGCCTGGTCCAAAGACGCCGGCTGCCCATCCCTTCCCGGTTCTTCGACGACCAGCAGGGCCTTCCCCTTGACCGTCTCCCGCCGTGCCATGCGCGCCGCCACAAGGGCGTCGCCGATCGCATAGGTGCCGCGCCGACTGATCCCGAACGCCCAGGTGATCTGATCGAGCCCGAGTGGCGCAAAACCAGCGAGCAGGATCCACACCTGCGGTGCCCGCGCGCTCGAGCGCAGGTGCCCCAACTGCTCGCGCATCAGCACCGCGCGCCGCCGCGCTTGCGCGACCAGCTCGGCAAGCCGGGTCACGCTGCGCTGGAGGCTGCGGGCCGCCAGCATGGCGCGTTCGCCCGGCCAGAGCTGCGGCTGCAGCGTTTGCGCCGTCACCGCGCCGGGGCAGGGGAGGGCGCGGGCCCACGCGCCGGACGCGGTCAGCAGCCGCCCCAGCGCGGCATCGACCGCCCAGAGCGGGGTGCGCGTGGCGGCCTGCTCGATCGCCACCGCGCGGTTCCCAAACGAACGGATTTGCACCGCGCGCTCCAGCGGCGCGAACCGCGGATCGGCGCGCAGCAGCGCGTGCAGGCGGGCCAGACCCGCGAAGGGCAGGGGGGTCTCGTCATCCGCGCCGGCCTGTTTCATTAGCGTGATCGCCCTGCCGATCGCTTCCTCCGCCAGCGCGTCTTCGGCTTGCATCGGGCGGTCGGCCCCGAAGCGAGCGGCCAGAGCGATGGTCTGCGCGGCATCGTGTCAGCCGACAAAATAGGCTACATTTCAATAATATCATGTAATATCAA
>NZ_JNAC01000147.1:0-631 GCF_000722555.1 Sphingobium sp. DC-2
CCAGTCACTGTTAGAAGTCCCGTATCGTTATTGACATATTTCCTGGCCCCACATCCACCTCCTGGTGTTAAAAGTGGATGACTTCTACATGACACAGAAAATCTCTGGCAAGCTATAACTAAAGTAGGCTTCCCTGGGTGAAAAAATAGTGGGGCCCAACAGATCTCTTTCTACATGTAGCCTGGGAAGGGTATGCTAGAAGATAATGGAGTTGCCTCCACTTAAACCAACCAAGTGAATGCTTAGCGATAGTTGGTAGATGCACAGAGCGCTCCATGAATGGTTTGACTCTAAGGACGACCTCAAATTTTACAGAGTGGTGTTCGTGTAGGAGCAAAAGCCCCTAGGCCAGCAATAATGGACTACTACTGTAAGTAACAGATATACTGGGCTGCAATACAGCAAAGAAAATCCCTCTTTTAATATATTAGACAGACCCATGTGAGGTGGACCTGTCCAAGCAGAAAATAAATTTGGGCTTACCTGGTGAATTTGTGAAGCTCAACTCCTACTACATCAGTACCTAATGCTCCCCGTACAGGCTCAGAAGAATCAGTATAAGGAGTACCCTACAACTGTACTTGGAAAAAAATATCAAATAGTAGTTTGCATTGCCTAAAAAAACTGTCAT
>NZ_JNAC01000148.1:0-874 GCF_000722555.1 Sphingobium sp. DC-2
AACGGCGCTCGCCGTGTTGCTGATTTTCATGGCTGCGGCTCCGGCTCTTCCTTCGCCTTGTAGGCGGCAAGGCCGATCCACGATCCGTTATCGCCGCGAAACTGGCGCACAACATCGCCACCGTCCCAATGGCCGGTGAAGATGCCGCGCCGGTTGATGCCGCCGACGGGGCGCGTGCGCGCCGCCAGAAGGCGGGCGCGGCGCGTGTCTCGATCTAGGTGGCGCATGGGTTGCATGGTCAATCCTTCCTATTCGCTGGCGGTGTCGAGGTTTGTGCCGATCTCGTCGGCGTCGAAGTCTTCAAGGGCTGAAATCGCGCTTTCCAGTTCGGAAACTGCGGCGTCCATCGCCTGCGCGCGTTCGCTGTCCTCAAGACTGGGTGGCAGATTTTCGCGGGCGGCCTGCTCGTCATCCTTGACGGTTTCGAGCATGTCGCGCGCCTCATCCAACAGGGCCTTGCCCTTGTCGATCAGCACGCGGGCGGCGGCGATCTGCTTGCGGCGTTCGCCTGCGCGGGCCAGCTCGTCACAAAGGGCGCGCTGCCGATCCTCGCGGGTGCCGCTGGTGGCGATGTAGCTGCACCGGCCATCGTGGAAGGCGAAGCCTGCGCGTTTCAGGCATCCGCGAAACCGCTGGTGGGTGCGGTCGCTCCAATCCAGTGTGCCCGCATAGTTGCGGAAGGCGGCGACAGCGCAGACGGAACCGTAATTCTCATCACGCCAGCTAAGCTCGATCACGGGGGGCGATTTGGTCATGGTGGCCTCCCTCAATATTCGCTGGTTAGGAGAATGGTGAGCACGCGGGTTGTGGCATCGGGATTCCATGGTTCGGCGCTGCCAAATTCAAGATCGCGGTCGTAATAGATCCTATGCAG
>NZ_JNAC01000149.1:0-604 GCF_000722555.1 Sphingobium sp. DC-2
CCAACCTGCCGATGGAGCCAGACTGGGTGGTGAGGTTCTACAACCAGCGCGGCACCGCAGAGCAGCACATCAAGGAAGGCAAATATGCCTTTCGCTGGACGCGGCTGTCATGCCGGAAGTTCCGGCACAACGAGGTGCGGCTGCAACTGCACGCGCTGGCCTACAACCTGGCAACCTTCCTGCGCTGCATCGAACTGCCCGAGGCCATGGCGGACTGGTCGTTGACCAGCCTGCAACTCAAGCTGATCAAGATCGGCGCCCGCGTCGTCCGCCACGCCCGCGCCATTACCTTCCAGTTGGCCGAGGTCGCCGTCACCGGCCCGATGGTGCGGGCCGTCCTTGCCGCCATCCGCCGTCTTCGAACGCCTCCGTCATGCGCATGACCACGATCCATGCCCAAGCTGAACGAAAGCGGCAGGACAGGTCCGTCTGCCGCGCGGAAAAGCGGCTCTGCCGGGCCAGAATGCTGCGGGTTCGAGGCTTGATCCACCCGACTTCGGCCGTTTGCGCGACGACAGACACCGCTCGGGGCGAAAAACGCTTGCCCAGCGAGCAAAATCAGGCGATCTTGAAGTCAAGCGGCAGGCCACTTGGGGAATGTCGG
>NZ_JNAC01000150.1:0-42311 GCF_000722555.1 Sphingobium sp. DC-2
TGGCCGGCGTCGCGTTGGGCGTGAAGGCATAGAGTCTTTTCTGAGGGAGATCGCGGATACGGGGGGCGAACCTGTAGCCGAGCAAGGCGCAGGCGGCGAACACATGATCGGTGAAGCCGCCCGTGTCGGCAAAATGCTGGCGAACGCGGCGGCCCGCGTCATTCATGAGCAGCCCGTCCAGGATATAGGGAGCCTCGCTGACCGTTGCCGGGATCACCTGGGTTGCGAACGGCGCATATTGATCGGACACATGGCTGTATCCCTTGAGGCCCGGGACGTTGCCATATTTCGCGTTGATCAGATTCATCGCCTCGCCCTGCTCGGTAGCAAGGAAGAACTGCCCGTCGCTGGATGCCGATTGCCCTTGTCCCCAGAAGGCGGCCATGGGCAGGGCGGCGTGGGCCTCCACGATCATGGCGAGCGCCCGATCATAGGCGCTGCCTTCGACATGCCAGCGCGCGATCCGCAGCAATTCCCAGAAGCTGTGCGTGTTGGTCGCCGCCGCCATCTTGCGCAAACCGAGATTGACGCCTTCCGCCAGCAACACGTTCATCAGGCCGATCCGGTCGCGAGTTGGGACGTAGAAAATCCACCGGCGGATCGACCTTGATCCCGTTACGCAGCATCGCAACGGCCGCCAGAAGAGGCGTGGCGATCGGCGCCGCCTGCATGTCGAGCAGGCGCAGCATCCTGGGCGCGTAGAGGCGGAAACGGTGATAGCCGTCCAGCACACGGCTGAGCGGGTCGGCCGCGAGCACGTTGGTCAGCGCGGAGGCCGTGGCGACAAGGGTTCTGAACCGTTCCCAGCCAGGCCCGGTGGCGATTATCCCGTCCAGGGCCGTGCCATCGTCCTGCGCTCCAAGCAAAGCACCACCGATTTCGGCAAAGGACTTCAGCGTGTCCCGAACGGCCGCCTTTTCGTCGGCGATCCTGGTGTTGCAAAGGCGTTCGGAGGCCCGATAGAGACGGCCTACGATGCGATCGTGGGTCTCCACGATGACATCGGCCAGCGATGACCGCCATTCCAGGGTGCAGACAGCGAGGATCGCAAGCCGCCTGTCTTCGGGCAGATCACGCATGCCGTCGGCGTAATAGCGCTCGCCCTGCCGGCGAAGCCGGGTCACACGATGCGCCGGCACGCCGTCCAGCAAATCCGCCGGAAGATCGAACCTTTGAAGATATTCCAGTCGATCCATCAGCCGGTTAGCGGCTGCTGAATTTGCGCCAACCTCGAACTGTCGCAGCCATACGAAGCGCGTGACGCGACCATCCACCGTATCCTCCAACAGGTGGGCCAAATTCTCGCTCAGGGTTGGCGTGATGCGATGGGCGATAAGATCCTCGATCCGGCGCTCGGCCTCAACCAGCGCATCGGCGCAAAGGCGCTCGATCGTCGAGGAGCCGGGAAGGATCGTGCGGGTGCGGCGACACTCCGCAACGAAGCGACGGGCAAGATCCTCATTCGATGTCGCCGCCTCGGCTTCCCGAGCGATCCATTCGCGCAAATCCCGTGCGCCCCGCCCCGAAAAGGAGCGGGGCTGTTGAAAATGCGCCGCTGGTGGCCGGGTCCGGTTGGGGGCGGAATGACACCCCAACGCATAGCGATCCCGTCTCGCATGGGATGGTATTATGGGAATGCAGGCTGCTGATGTTCGCAGTTGCAATATGGTCCGATCAGTGACTATCTAGAGGCCTTCGACGGACCCGGATTGATTCGGGTGGCTCGGCCCGGCGCCTATCCCCGGGATAACCTTAGCGAATTTGGGCCTCGCTTCCGAGTATCGTTGATTGAACGCGTCTGACGGCGTGCGCCCCTCGCTATTGCGATCAGGTTTCTACATGACATTTGCTACTTCGCTTCGACGCGAATGGCTCTCGAACCCGCGCGCCGACGTGCTTGCGGGTATCGTCGTCGCGCTCGCGCTGATCCCGGAGGCCATCGGCTTCTCGATCATTGCCGGCGTCGATCCAAGCGTCGGGCTGTTTGCCTCCTTCTCCATCGCCGTCATCATCTCGCTCGTGGGCGGACGCCCCGGCATGATTTCGGCCGCAACCGCCGCCATTGCGGTTCTTGTCCTGCCGCTGATCCGCGATCACGGCGTCCAGTACCTCTTTGCCGCCACCATCCTCATGGGACTGATCCAGGGCGTCGCCGGCTTCCTGAAGCTCGACCTGCTGATGCAGTATGTGTCACGCTCGGTCATCACCGGCTTCGTCAACGCGCTCGCGATCCTAATCTTCATCGCGCAGCTTCCCCAGCTAACGAACGTCGGGTGGGAAACCTACGCGATGGTCGCGGCGGGCCTGGCGATCATCTACCTGTTCCCGCGTCTGACCAAGGCGATCCCGTCGCCGCTGGTCGCGATCGTGATCCTGACGATCGTCTCGATCTATGCCGGCATCAAGGTCAACACGGTGGGCGATATGGGCAAGCTGCCCTCGTCGCTGCCAGCGTTCGGCATCCCACAGGTGCCGTTCACGCTGGAAACGCTGCGCATCATTTTCCCCTATTCGCTGACGATGGCGGCGGTTGGCCTGCTGGAATCGATGATGACCGCGCAGATCGTCGATGATCTGACCGACACGCCATCGAACAAGCGCCGCGAGATGAAGGGGCAGGGTATCGCCAATTTTCTGACCGGCTTCCTCGGCGGGATGGGCGGCTGCGCCATGATCGGGCAGTCGGTCATCAACGTGAAGTCGGGCGGCTCCACCCGCCTTTCCACCTTTGTGTCGGGCGCGTTCCTGCTGTTCCTGATCGTCGTACTGGGGCCGCTGGTCGCCCGCATTCCGATGCCGGCGCTGGTCGCGGTGATGATTATGGTGTCGATCGGCACCTTCTCCTGGGGATCGATCAGGAACCTCAAGAGCCATCCGTGGCAGTCGTCGGTTGTCATGCTGGTGACGGTGCTGGTTGTCGTCTCGACGCACGATCTGGCGCAAGGCGTGGTCGCAGGCGTGATCCTGTCCGGTCTGTTCTTCGCCAGCAAGGTCAAGCGCCTGTTCGACGTGGCATCCGAGCTGAGCGCGGATGGCAGGACGCGGACCTACCGCGTCTCGGGTCAGGTGTTCTTCGCCTCGTCCGAGCGGTTCGCCGACGCCTTCGACTTCAAGGAGGTGCTGGACAATGTGGTCATCGACCTGACCGCCGCGCACTTCTGGGACATTTCGGCGGTGGGGAGCCTCGACAAGGCGATCCTCAAGTTCCGCCGCGAAGGCACCCATGTCGAGGTCATCGGCCTCAATCAGGCGAGCGCGACGATGGTCGATCGCTTCGCCGTCCATGACAAGCCCGGCGCCGAAGCAGCGCTCGGCGCCCACTGAGGAGAGGGCTTATGAACCGCATATTGGCCTGTATCGACGCATCCACCTACGCGACCAGCGTCGTCGATCTGGCGGCCTGGGCCGCTACCCGGCTCGGGGCCGATGTCGAGCTGCTGCACGTCGTCCAGCGCAAGGATGCCGTGGCATCGCGCAACGATCATAGCGGCGCGATCGGCCTCGGTGTCAAAAGCGAGCTGCTGGAAGAGCTGACCCGCATCGAGGAAGCGGCGGGGCGTCTTGCCATCGAGGAAGGGCGCATCCTGCTGGACGCAGGCGGCACTCGCTTGAAGGAGCAGGGCATCACGGTCGCGTCGATGCACCTGCATGGAGGGATCGTGGAGACGATCGTCGAGCGTGAAGCCGATGCTGCATTGGTCATCATCGGCAAGCGCGGCGCGTCGGGCGAGTTCGCGACCGACCATATCGGCTCCAAGGTCGAACGGGTCGTGCGTGCCAGCGACAAGCCGGTGCTGATCGCCTCACGCGAAGCCAAGGCACCTGACGCGGTGGTGATCGCCTTCGACAACAGCCCCGCCGCCTGCCGCGCTGTCCGTCATGTCGCTACCTCGCCGCTGTTCGGTGGTTTGCCAGTACACCTCGTCATGGCGGGGCCGGATGATGGCAAACACCGCGACCAGCTCGGCGCAGCGGCAGCAACGCTGCCCGCCTGTTCCGAAACCGTCCTGCGTGACGGCAAGGTCGATGCGGTGATCGGCGATCATATGGCGGCGCATCCCGGCGCGATGCTGGTGATGGGTGCCTATGGACACTCGCCGCTTCGCACCCTGATCGTCGGCAGCACGACGACAACGATGATCCGCACCGTTCGCGCCCCGGTACTGTTGGTACGCTGACATAGCCGGGGACGCGCCGGACCTTGATGCGCGGCGTCGGCAACTGCTGGCGCTTCGCGATCAGCTCGTCGCCGATGATGCGGCGGCCGAGGAAACGCGCGCCCCGGTCACGCTCGATCAGGAAAGCGTCGGCCGCCTGTCGCGGATCGACGCCATGCAGGTGCAGGCAATGGCACTGGCGGCGCAGCGGCACCGGCAAGCCGAATGTAGCCGCATCGACGCCGCACTGATGCGGATCGACAGCGGCGATTATGGCTGGTGCGTCCGCTGTGGTGAGGAAATCGAGGCCAAGCGCCTCGATCGTGCGCCCGCGACGACGATGTGCCTCGCCTGCGCCAAGGAGGGCTAGGCCCGAAAGGAAGGCATCATGCCGACCGGAACGATCAAATACCTCGACCGTGGTGGGGCCTGGGGCTTCATCTCTCGTGACGACAAGCAGCCCAAGGTCTTTGTCCACGTCCGAGCGGCGGAGCGCGCCGGGTTCACTGAGCTACGGCGCGGGCAGCGATGGCGCTTCACGCTCGTCGAGCGCCCCAAGGGCGGGTTTGAGGCCGATGATCTGGAAATGCTGTTCGACGAACCGCCCCCGCCCGGACGATAAGCAGTTTCCCAAAAACGAACCTCCAACGGGAAGACCGGCACCGGCACAAAAACACGCCCTATCCCCGCTGGGGCTTTCCCAAAATATGTTCCCGAAATATAAGTCCCGAAATTCGCTGTTTGAGATGGGATAACGGGACTCATGCTGGTTGGTTATGCGCGTGTCTCGACTTCCGATCAGGACCTGACGCTACAAACCGATGCGCTGACCAAGGCTGGCTGTGAAAAGCTGTTCACCGACAAGGTGAGCGGCGCGAAGCTGAACCGTCCCGGCCTGACCGAAGCTCTCAATTTCGTGCGGGCGGGCGATACGCTGGTGATATGGAAGCTCGATCGCCTTGGCCGTTCGATTGGGGGCCTGATCGAACTGGCGGCGGACCTGTCCGCTCGCAAGATTGATTTCCGATCCCTGACGGACGGGTTCGACACGGCCACCCCATCGGGCCGGCTGCTGTTCCATATCCTCGCTTCCGTCGCGGAGATGGAGCGAGAACTGATAAAGGAACGGACGATTGCTGGTTTGGCAGCGGCACGGGCCAAGGGCGGCACGGGCGGGGGCCGCAAGTCCGTCATGACGCCCGACATGCTCGATACCGCCCGCAAGCTGCTCAAGGCCGGCGATAAACCAGCGAAGGTCGCGAAGCTGCTACAGGTCGGCCGTTCCACCTTCTATCGCCACTTCCCTGCGGCCGAGCGCGAACCTGGCTAATTGGTGTCAGAAGATCGTCGCGTAGTAAGATTGCTCGAACCGGCCCCGGCTGATCCGGGCCATGTGATCGATCCGTTCCGGCACCGGGGGCGGGCGGCGGGTCCGTGCCGGTCGTGCGGCGGGGCGGGCCAGCAGTACGAGATTGGCAATGGCCGCGCCCAACAGAAACTCTTCCTCGGCACCGCGCAGGCCGCGAAGGTGCAAACGGGTTAGCCCCCGCTTACCCTTGGCATCGGCAAACACCCGCTCGACGCCCCGACGCAGTCGCATCGACCGCTTGAATAGGGGCGTCTGCATCTCGCCGCGCACCAGCTCGCGCACGTCCTCATGTTCGCTGTGCGTCACCGACCTGTTGCTGCCTGCGGTGCATTTCCGTTTGAGGTGACAGGCGCGGCAGTCGGAGGGACTGGCGCTGTATCGGAGAAAGCCCGCCCGACGATCGGCACCACGAAAGGGCAGTATCTTGCCAGCAGGACAGACATAGCGGTCCTGCTCCCGTTCATAGCGGAAGGCTTCGCGGGGGAATTTGCCCTTGGTCTGTTCGGATCGTTCCAGCACCGGGATATGCGGGATGGTGCCGCGATCGGTGACAAACGCCAGGAACGCGGCGCTGCCGTAGGCGGTGTCAGCCGCGACGCGCTTTGGCCGGTAGCCGAACCGATCATCGGCCCGTGCCAGCATGGTCCGCCCCGCATCGACTTCCGCCGCGAAGCGGGCGGGACTGGCCTCCACGTCGATCGTCACCCCTCCCGGCGTGTCGATCAGGATATTCAGGGCATAGCCGAACCGGCCCCGCGCCGTGCGCGCAGACCAAGCCGACGCCGGATCGGTGCGTGACACCTCGGCCGGCTTGCCACGCGGCACGCCATGTTCCTGCGGTGGAGCATTGGCCTGATCCGCCAGCCATTCGCAAACCGGGCGGGGAAGCCGGGGCGCGGCTATGTCGGCGTCCCGCATCTTGCGCTGCCAGCTTGCGTCGGCCGCGACAAACGATGCGTCGATTGCGGCATCCTTGTGGGCGATCAGCCGCGCGTCGGCGCAGCGCCGAACAGTCTGCTCGAACAGGATGCGGAAGATGCCGGCATCGCGGAAGCGGCCATGCCGGTTCTTGCTAAACGTCGAGTGGTGCGGCACCCGCGCGTCGGGCGGCAATCGGCAGAACCAGCGATAAGCGAGATTGAAGCGGACTTCCTCGCACAGCCGGCGTTCCGACGTGATGCCATAGAGGCGAGCGATAAGCGCCATGCGGACCAGCAATTCAGGCGCTATCGAGGGACGCCCACGGCGACTATAATGCGGCGCGAGCGCATCGCGCAGTTCACCCAGGTCGATCAGTCCGTCTATCCTGCGTAGGATGTGATCGGCGGGGATCATCGCTCCTAGCGCCCGCCAACTTGCGCCCTTGCCGCCTCGCTGTTGCTCACCCATCATGGCCGCTGCTCCCGATGTGTCGAAGCAGGGAACCCGTTAGGAACGCGATCGGCTCACCCGGCCTTTTTCAACAGCCCCAGGGAATTCGAACAGCGGGACGCGTGTGCCCGGCCTGTCTAGCGAGCTGCGAGCGATTGGACGCAATGGAAGAGTGCGCAGCCGCGTCCGGGGGGTGTGTGACATTCGCTCGCTTCGGACTCGAGGGGTGTTCACCGGCCGTGCGTAATGGATGTGAGGACGGCGGAGGAATGAACATGGACATGAATTTAGACAGCGCGTTGCGCCGCCTTGCCGAGCAACCGCTTCATCCACGGCTTGCTGAACTGGAAGGCGATGTCATGCGGTTGATCGCGGCGGAGCGGCGCGCGGGCGGCGGAGTTACGCTGCGATCCGGCATGCTGGCAGCGCTAGGCGCAGTCGCCTTGGGAGTGGTGGGCGGCGGATTGTCGTCCGCAGCGACGACTGCGCAGGTGCCGACGCTAACACCCTTCGGGCCTGCCATGCCGTTAGCGCCTTCGACCTTACTCGCGTTCCAGTGACGAGCGGCGCCCGGAGGACGATGCTGATCGCCATCGTCGCGTTCGTGGCGGCGGTCGCAGGCGTGTGGGCTGGACGTGAGTTATTCCCCTCCCCGCCAAGCCCGGGCGTTGAGCTTCACAGCTTGCTCCACGACGGGCTCGAGCTGGACGAAGCTCAACAGACCAAGCTCCAGATGCTGGAGTCTCACTTCACCGTTCGAAGGCGTGCCTTGGAGCTGGAACTCAGAGCCGACAACGCCCGGCTCGCCGCCGCCATCGAGGCCGAACATGGTAACGGGCCGCAGGTCGCGGCCGCCGTCGATCGTTCGCACGGCGCGATGGGTGAGCTCCAGAAGGAGACGTTGAACCATATGTTCGCGATGCGGCAGATCCTGCGGCCCGACCAGGCGAGGACGTTTGACCGCGCGGTGGTGAAGGCGCTGACCGCAGACGCGCGGTGAGCCTTGATCTCGCGGCCTGCACGGACGGCGAACTCGCCGCCTTGACGCTCGCCGGACGTCAGGCTGCGTTCGCTGAGATCATGCGGCGGCACCAAAGACCGGTCTACCGCCTGATCCGCTCGCATATCGGCGACGCCGAAGAGGCGCTTGACCTCACTCAGGAATGCTTCGTGGCCGCCTTTCAGAACTTGCGAAAGTATGACGGAGATCGGCCGCTCGCTGCGTGGCTGACCCGCGTGGCGATCAACAAGAGCCGCGACTGGCACAGGCGGCGGCGCATACGCCAGATACTATCGTTCGCCTCTTCGCTGCCGCCCGACACCATGGAGAGTGAGCGGGACGAGGCGCCGGGTGCCGACGCCATCACCTTCGATCGCGCAGAGCTTGCGCGGCTTTCGCGCGCGGTGTCCGAGCTGCCGGCCACGCTCAAGGAGACGCTTTTGCTGCGGACCGTGGAGGGCTTGTCCCAGGCGGAAACCGCCGCCGCGCTGGGGATCAGCGGAAAGGCCGTGGAGACGCGGCTCCGGCGTGCGCGTGAAAGATTATCGAAAATTCTCGACTTCGCGTGAGGGGATGGGCCTATTTGCGCGTAATGAAAGATAAGGTCGGCGGCCCCCCCCCCCCGCCGCCGGCCGCAAGCATTGAACTGGAGCGAAGGAAAGGCATGAGCCGCAATCTAAACCGGCGCGACGTAATGCGCGGAACCGCCATGCTTGGCGGCACGCTGGCCATGTCGGCCTACCTGCCGGCTTGGGCGCAACCTGTGTCGCGCGGCATCGCCAGGCCCCTGCCGACCGTGTCGGGCACAAACATCGCGCTGACGATCGACAGGATGAAGCTCGTCATGGACGGGATCACGACGCCGGCAATCGGCGTCAACGGCACCGTGCCCGCACCGCTCGTCCGCCTCCAGGAGGGCCAGAACGTCCGTCTCGCAGTGACCAACAATCTCGACGAGGATAGCTCGATTCACTGGCACGGGCTCATTCTGCCGTTCCAAATGGACGGCGTGCCCGGCATCAGCTTCCCTGGCATCAAGGCGCGTTCGACCTTCGTATACGAATTCCCGATCTTGCAGTCGGGCACCTACTGGTATCACAGCCATTCGGGCGAACAGGAGCAGGCAGGGCTCTACGGACCCATCGTGATTGATCCGGCCGGTGCCGACCCGATCGCGTTCGACCGCGAGCATGTGATCGTCCTCTCCGACCATAGCGAAATGACGGGCGAGGAAATTTTCCGCAAGCTCAAGCAGATGGGCGGCGCCTATTTCAACTATCAGCGCCCGACGCTGAGCGGGCTGCTCGCCGGCCGCGAGATGCGCCTCAAGGATCGGATGGAATGGGGCAAGATGCGCATGGACCCGGCCGATATTGCGGATGTTACGGGGTCGACCTACACCTTCCTCGTCAATGGCTTTGGCCCTTACGACAACTGGACGGGCCTCTTCCGACCGGGCGAGCGGGTTCGGCTGCGCATCGTCAATGCTGCGGCGCAAACCAACTTCAACGTGCGCATCCCTGACTTGCCGATGACGGTGGTGCAGGCCGACGGCCAGAACGTCCGGCCGGTAACCGTGGACGAATTCCAGATCGGCGTCGCGGAAACCTTCGACGTGATCGTGACGCCCGAGGACCGCGCCTACAGCTTCGTTTCCGAGGCGATCGACCGATCCGGCATGGGGCGCGCGACACTGGCCCCGCGCGAGGGCATGATCGCCCCGGTCCCGCCGCTCCGCCCGCGCACGTTGCTGACCATGACCGACATGGGCATGGACATGAGCGGGATGGAGGGGATGTCCGGTATGGCGGACGAGAACCCGGTCGCAAAGCGCGGGCCGGATCCCACGTTGATGCAGAATGCCTCGCGCAACCTGTGGAAGCTCACCGGGTGGAAAGAGCCCACCGATCACGGAACGAAGGCGGTAGGCGCTGCGATGGCCGGCATGGCTGGGATGGGGGGCGACCAGATGAGCGGCGCTATGCCAGGGATGGACCATAGCCAAATGGCGGCGGGCGCTGCCGGGATGGCGGGCATGGACCATGGTCAGATGAGCAGCGGCGGCATGGCCGGGATGGATCATGGGTCAGGCGGCAGCATGGACATGAACATGCGCAACCCCAAGAACGCGCCCGGCGTCAAGATGGGGCCGGGAGTGCAGACCATCTCGCCGATGCCGAAGGACCGCACGGGCGAGCCGCCGCAGGGGCTGGAGGACGCGGATCATCGCGTGCTCACTTATCGCGATCTTGTCGCGCTCGACCGCAACCCGGACGTTCGCGCCCCGTCGCGTCAGTTGGAGATCCACCTGACGGGCAATATGGAGCGCTACATGTGGGGCTTTGACGGCCAGAAGATGAGCGACCCTGCCGACCCCATCCCGTTCCGCAAGGACGAGCGCGCGCGCGTCACCCTGGTCAATGACACGATGATGCCGCACCCAATTCATTTGCACGGCCACTTCTTCGAGCTGGTGACCGGACATGGCGACTTCGCGCCTCGCAAGCACACGGTGAATGTGGCGCCCGGCGGTAAGATGACATTCGACGTAACGGCCGATGCGCCCGGCGACTGGGCGTTCCACTGCCACAATCTTTATCACATGACCGCGGGGATGATGCGTGTCGTGACGGTTCGCCCGATGGGCGAGGAGAACCGCGATGCAGCCTAAGTTCCTCTTGATCGCTGGCGGCGCGGCACTTGGCCTCGCAAGTCCGGTGGCCGCGCAGATGGACCATTCCAATATGCCGGGCATGAAGATGCCGCCGTCAAATACGCCAGCGGTGAAAAAGCCGGCCGCTAAAAAGCCGGCCGCCAAGAAGCCCGCAGCGACCAAGCCCGTCGCGCGCAAAGCGTCCCCAAAGCCCGCCGCTAGATCGACACCGCCCGCGAAAACGGGATCGGGGGCCAAGCCCGCTGCGAATCAGCCCGCCAAGCCTCCGGCCCCTGCAACGATCGTTGCCGATCCTCACGCCGGTCATGACATGACGACCATGCCGGGCATGAATACGCCTGGAGCCAACCCCAACCCCAATACCGCGCACGACATGTCGGCCATGCCAAGTGCCTCCGGCGGTGCCGCCTCCGGCCAGCCAAGCACCAGGCAAGGCATGGACCATGGATCGATGCCGGGAATGGGCCAGAGTTCGGGCGCGATGCAAGGCATGCCGGGACACGACATGGGAAGCATGCCCTCAGGCACGGGCGCGGCGATGATCGGCACCAACCTGCAGGCCGGCACCGCTCCGCCGCCCCCCATTCCGACGGATCGTGCCGCGGACCAGGTCTACTCTGCCGCTGCCATGGCGCATTCGCAGCAGCATCTGCGGTCGATGCACGGCGGGCAGAATTTCTCGCAGGTCATATTCAACCTGGCTGAAGTCCAGATCCGGGATGGTCGCGATGCTTATCGTTGGGATGGCAGCGCCTGGTACGGTGGCGACGTTAATCGTCTGGTTCTTAAAACCGAGGGCGAAGGGAACTTTGGGAGAAGCTTGGAAAGGGCGGAGCTGCAGGCGCTCTACGCACGGGCAATCGGACCCTATACCGATTTTCAGGCAGGGATCCGGTACGACTTCAAGCCTAATCCCTCGCGTGTTTACGCGACAGTCGGTTTTGAGAGCCTGGCTCCGGGTTTCTTCGATGTCGAGGGCGCACTGTTCTTGTCTAGCAAGGGAGACGTGCTGGGCCGCGTTGAAGGCTATTACGATCAGCGCATCACCCAGCGGCTGATTCTCCAGCCTCGTGTCGAAGCTGAGTTTGCGGCGCAGGACGTTCCGGCAGACCGGATCGGTTCGGGCTTGTCGGATATCGAGCTTGGCTTGCGGCTGCGCTACGAGGTGAAGCGAGAGTTCGCCCCCTATATAGGTGTTTCGTACGAGCGCAGAGTGGGCCGTTCTGCTCGTTTTGCACGCGAGGATGGCGAGGATGCGATATCCACCAGCCTCGTTCTGGGCATTCGCACATGGTTTTGAGGCCGACTAGTCTTGTCGGGTTGGCTGAGGTCAAGAAGGAGAAGTCGATGTTCAAGACAGTAACACTTCTGGCTCTGGCCGCGACGTCGGCGAGCCCCGCTTTGGCTCAGCAGCAGATGCAGGGCATGGACCATTCGAAAATGCAAGGCATGAACCACGACAACATGCCTGGCATGAACACGCCTTTCATGCCCGCCGAAATGGCGATGCACGAAAAGATGATGAAGGCCAAGGGCGCTAATGCGAGCGAGACGTGGGTCCGCAAGATGATCGAGCATCACCGCGGTGCGATCGCCATGTCGCAGATCGTTCTCCGGGAGTCGCCCGATGCGAAGACCCGGCAAATGGCCCAGAAATCGATTGCCGAGCAGAACAAGAGCATCGGTGAACTCCAGGCGATGCTCCGGTCGATGGGCAAGCGTCCTCAGTAATAAGCCTCGTTCCTCCCGCCCCCAGCGAGGAGACGGGAGGAACGATCAAGGAGATTTTTCCATGAAGTCAGCGTTGCGATTTGCGCTTACTGCCGCAGCCTTGTTGGTTCCGGTTGCCGCCAGCGCGGCTACCCCGATCGTTATGCACCGCGACCCCGGCTGCGGCTGTTGCGCCAAGTGGGCGGCGCAGGTGCAGCAGCAGCTCGGCCGTCAGGTGCGCGTCGTCGATGATCCCAACCGCCCGGCGCTGCAGAAGCGCGCGGGCGTTCCCGCGGACGTCTCGTCCTGCCACACCGCAATCGCCGATGGCATCGCTTTCGAGGGCCACGTGCCGATCGCCGACATGAAGCGGGCTCTTTCGACCCGGCCCAAGGGCGTGCGAGGCCTCGCGGTCGGCGGCATGCCGTTCGGCTCGCCAGGAATGGAAGTGCCGGGCGTCAAGGCGCAAGCCTATGACGTGGTCGCCTTTGGTCCCAGCGGCCGCCGCCTGTTCGCCCGCCACGGCAGCTGATCGGCCGATGTTTTTTGGCGGAGTGGCATGACGCGGTCGCCGCAGCCAGCGTAGCTGTGGCGTCCAGTCCGTCTTGAAGAGCAGACGGAAAGTTTCACAAAGGAAGCTGGGCAGGTGAGGGAAGAAGGCGCGGCGTGCGTAAACTGGATTGAAACAACACGGTTCAAGGGGTTGGGTGATGGGCGGTAAACGAGGCGGGGCTTTCGCTCTACTCCTTGCGGTTGCAATCTCAGTAAGCACGTCGGCATCGGCGCACGAAGATCACGATGCGCTCGGGGCCGGTCCCGGGCCGGCCGCTAGCAGCGCAGCCGAGACGCAGAAAGCAGATGGGGCGGACGCTGGCGACGGCCACATGGGCATGGGCTCTATGTCGACCGTGGACATGAACATGGGCGGCCGCGACATCGCCGGCGACGACATGGACATGGGCGGCATGCACGAGGAGACCGCCAACAAGAACAAGACTTTCGGCGAACGGCTTGTGAGCTGGCTGGGGCGGGTGCATACCATGGTCATTCATTTTCCCATCGCCCTGTTCATCGGTGCGTTCGGGGTGGAGCTGTTCGGGTTGTGGCGCCGCAACCGGGATTATCAGCATGTCGCACACATAATGCTGGTCGTCGGCGCGCTGGGAGCGATCGTGGCGGCGTTCCTGGGCTGGTTCGCAGGCGGGTTCTACCTGACCGACCGCAACCCTATCCTGATGACGCATCGCTGGCTCGGGACATCGATCGCGGTCTTCGGCGTCGCGCTGGCTTGGATGGCAGCGCGCCACCGCAAGGGTCCCGAGCGGTCGCGGTCGTTGTACTGGGCGGTGCTTGGCCTGATGACACTCGCGATCTCAATCCAGGGGTTCCTCGGCGGAACCTTCATGCACGGCGGAATAAACCACTTGGCGTTCTGAGGGGCCCCGACGCTTAGTAGCCGGTCGCGTGTTGGCGCGCTGCGAAGGAGAATGCGACGAAATGCGGCAGCGCCGACCTTCGTGCCGTAGGCCTTTTCAAGCATAGCCGTCGGATGCCGCCGGCGAGCCCGGCCCCGCTAGGGCGTGTCGAGCAACCCCCGACGCTGGTAATAGCACACTGTCTCGATGCACTCCCGCGCAAGCCTCGGGATCGTGGTGCGGGATCATCGAACGGAGGAGGGCCGTGTCGCCGATCGTCGTGTGGATACGAATAAGCGCGAAGCAGCCGAAGAAGATGACAAGCGAGCCGGCGATCAGCGCTTTGTTGGCGGCTTTCGCTCGGTGCACCGCCAGTGGCTCCCACTACGTCGGCGGTACGCTCCGAGCGGGATACAGCCCGGCGATGGCGGACCACAATCCGCTGTCGCGGTCGCGCAACAGATTATGGATTGCAGTCGCAGCGATTGCCGCTTGCCCGGCTGCGACGCTGATCTGATCGAGCCCTTCTACTACGTCGCCGACTGCGTACACGCCATCAACCGAGGTTTGTTGGTGGGCATCGGTCAGCACGCACCCTAATTTGCTGAGCTTCGCGCCCAGCAAAGTGGCAAGCCGCGTCCGAGGCGACGAGCCGAGCGCAGGGTAAAGCGTGTCGAATTGCAGCTCCAGGCCATTGGCCAACCGCACCTCGACACAGTCGCCAAGACGCAGCTGCTCGACAGGCGAGGGGGCGACATCGATGCCCTGCTGGTTCAGCTTGGCAAGTTCGGTCGGCCCGAGATCGAGCGAGCGCTCAGCCAGAAGCGTGACCTTGGCCCCATAAGCCCTCAGGAATTCAGCTTCTTCAGCGCCATGACCACTGCCGCCGAGCACCGCCACGTTCATCCGCCGGGCCTCATAACCATCGCAGATCGGACAATAGCGGAGAAGCCCACGCGCCACGCCGATGTCATGCATCGCATCGGGCATCTCGGGACGCCGGTTGAGGACACCGGTCGCGAGGACAACGGTCCGCGCGCGCAAGATGTTCAGTTCGCAGGTTGCCGAGAAGTGGTCGCCTAAGGCGACAATTGCGTCGATCTCACCGCTCTGGACCGTACCGCCATATTCGCGCAGCTGAGCCTGCAATCGCGCAAGAAACGCGACGCCGGAAATGCCTCCGGGAAATCCTGGCAGGTTGCGCGAGTGCGGGATGGAGGCGACGCGCCCTGCCGCCGCGTCATAGACGACGCAGCTCCTGAGAAACCGCGACAGATAGATCGCGGTCATGAGGCCCGCTGGACCGCCGCCCACAATCAGACAGTCGATGACCTCCTCGGGGTCGCCCGTCCAGCCTTGATCGGTCAATCGCAACCTCATCATTACCCCGCGCATGCGCCCGTCCAGGCCCGCGGCCACAGTTCGTCTCGAGAGGAGACGCGGTGAAAAGCGCCCCATGCTCCCTTCTGAATACGCGCCGCCACCGCCGGCCCCTCATCGAGAGCGGTGCGTCGGCACGAAAAAGATCGTGAGGGGTGACCCGCCCGGCTGCGTAATACAGGTGAACCCAATCGAAATGGAGATTACCCTGATGCGTCGCTTGTTCATCACGACTGCCGCCGCGGCCTTATTCTTCGCAGGCGGCGTGGCGAACGCGCACCCGAAGCTGGTGTCCTCCAGCCCCGCCGCCAACGCGGCCGTCGCGACCCCCGAGAAGATCAGCCTTCAGTTCAGCGAGAAACTCGTGCCGGCTTTCTCCAAGGCCGACCTTACCATGGCAGCGATGCCGGGCATGGCGGCCATGAAAATGCCCAGCAGCGCCGCAGTCGGCGCCGATGGCCGGACGCTCACCATCACCCCGAAGCAGCGCCTCCCGCGTGGGCGCTACAGCGTCGGCTGGCAGGTCGTCTCTAGCGATACACACAAAATCACCGGCAGCTACAACTTCACGGTGAAGTGAGCGAATGCTCGACTGGCCGACCGTCGCCATCCGCTTGGCGTTATACCTGGTCCTGGCGGCGCTGTTCGGCCTGTCGGCCTTCAGCCTCTATGGTCTTCGTCTTGGCGAGCGCGATGATGCCATCGCGCTGCGGCCTTGGCTCACGGCAAGCGCAGCGCTCGGGTTGCTGCTCTCAGCCGTTGGCCTGATCCTTATGGCCTCGGCGATGGCCGGTTCTGCATTCTGGCCGATCGACCAGGCAGCGGTGGCCGCGCTGCTCGGGGGGCCACCGGTTGGCACCGCCTGGAAGGTGCGTATGGTGGCGCTGGTCATCGCCGTCGGTGCAGCCCTGCTGGCGCGAGGCAGAGCATCGTGGCTGGCTATCGCCATGATTGCCGCCGCCGCGGCATTGGCGACACTCGCGTGGAACGGGCACGGCGCCATGGACGAGGGAAGCACCGGATGGCTTCACCTCGGTGCGGACATCCTCCATCTCCTTGCCGCCGGTTTGTGGGTCGGGGCGCTGTTCGGATTGCTTCTCCTGATGGCGCGCCGCGCCGAGGAGATCGATGCTGCGCACCTTCGGCTGACCCATCGCGCCCTGCACGGGTTTGGCTCCGTTGGTACGCTCGTTGTTGTTACCCTGGTGGTAACTGGTTTGATCAATAGTTGGCTGCTCGTCGGGCCAGCCAATTTCGCGGCCTTGGGGACGACGCTCTACGGCCTGCTGCTGCTCGCCAAGCTGGTTTTGTTCGCAGCGATGCTGGGGCTCGCTTCGCTCAATCGGTTCCGCCTCACGCCGGCCTTCGAGCGCTCGATTGCCATGAACGACCATGGCGGGGCGCTTACGGCGCTGCGGGTCAGCCTTGCGGTCGAGACAGCCTGCGTGATCGGCATCCTGGCGCTCGTGGCATGGCTAGGCACCCTCGCGCCACCCGCGTCGGGCATGTAAGCGCTATGGACCAACCGTCCACGCAAGCGCCGCTCAGGCCTTCCACCTTCTTTTACCCACTTACGCGGCTTAACCCTCGCCTCCCAAGACACCCCCCGCTTGGACTGAGCTTACGTTTCCGACGCCCTAAGTCGCCCACAGGCGCTTGCGGGAAGGCCGCGTCGCGCTGCAAAGCTGGGCGTGCGAGAGGGTTGGTCCGGGTGGGCCTGTCAGTGTTTTCAGAGATGAATGAACAAGGGTGGCAAAGTCATGACCGATGGCAAACGCAGTGAAGCCGGCAGCGGCCAGGGTGGCGAAGTCGTCCTCATCACGGGTGCGAGCGGTTTTATCGCCGCAGCGCTGATTGCCCAGCTCGGCGAGCGCTACACGGTCGTCGGCCTTGATCGCGCCGGCCCTCCCGACCCACCGCCGCCCGCGGCGGCGATCGACATAGACCTCGGGTCAGACGAAGCGGTCCGAGTTGCGCTTGACGAGGTGCGCGCACGGTACGGCAACCGCATCGCCTCGGTGATCCACCTCGCCGCCTATTATGATATCACGGGTGACCCCAATCCGCTCTACGACAAGGTCACCGTGCAGGGCACCCGCCGGCTGATTGACGGGCTGCAATCGTTCGAAGTCGGACAATTCGTCTTCGCCAGCACGATGCTCGTTCATAAGCCGACCCCCACACCCGACGAGCGCATCAACGAGGACTCGCCGATCGGCGCGTCCTGGGCCTATCCGCAGTCCAAGGTCGACGCCGAGACATTGCTGCATGAGCGCCACGGAAACATCCCCGTCGTTTATATGCGCGCCGCCGGAGTTTACGACGACGACGGACGCTCGGCTTTTCTCGCGCAGCAGATATCGCAGATTTACGAGCACCGCCTGATTTCGCATTTTTATCCCGGCATGCTGTGTGCGGCGCAGTCATCGGTGCACCGCGACGACTTGGCTGACGCCGTGCTGCGTCTGGTCGATCGGCGGCACGAACTGCCGTCAGAACTGCCGCTGCTCATCGGCGAGCCCGACGCACCCGGCTATGCCGAGATCCAGGACATCGTCGGCGAGGCGCTCCACGGCGAGGGCTGGAAGACGATCCGGATTCCGCAGCCGCTCGCGAAAGCCGGGATCATCCTGCAGAACGAAGCGCTCGGCAGCGACGACTTCATCCAGCCCTGGATGATCGACAGCAGCAACGACCACTATATCCTCGATATTTCACGCGCCCGCTTGCTGCTCGGTTGGGAACCGAAGCATCGCCTCCGGGACACGCTGCCGACGATCGTCGCCGCGCTGAAGCGCCACCCGCGGGCCTGGTATCGGAACAACAAGCTTAACGAGAATCTGGTTGCCTGGCACGATAAGCTAAAGGCCGAACCTGTAGCGCCGGGCCAACAACCCGCAGCGGCAGGCGGTGGAATGGCCGACATGGATCACGGGGCTGCGGACCATAGCAGCATGGACCATGCTGCCATGGGGCACCGACCTGGCGCGGCGGACATGGCGATGACCGGTCACGGTGCACACGGCGATCACATGGCCATAATGGACCGCGACGAGCGCCGTGCGCGCTGGGCTCTTTACGCAAACATCGGTCTTGGGCTGTGGCTCGCCTCCAGCCCGCTTATCTACGACTCCGTGACCACTCACAGTGTCGGCGAGGCGGCGCGCTTCGTAACTATTGATCGCGGGCTGCCGTCGATCGAGTGGCGGGCGAACGCGCTGGCCATCAGCGATGTCGTCAGCGGCCTCGCCATCGTGCTGTTCGGCGCGCTGTCGCTCGTTCCGCGCACCAAGACATGGGCGCAGTGGGCGGTCGCGTTCGTCGGCATCTGGCTGTTCTTCGCCCCGCTGATCTTCTGGAGCCCGAGCGCCGCTCAGTACAACAACAACCTGCTCATCGGCTCGGCCGTGATCGCCCTGTCGGTGCTCGTGCCGATGATGCCGGGCATGAGCATGGCGGGCATGATGGACCCCAAGAACATCCCGCCCGGCTGGACCTATTCGCCATCCACCGACGCACAGCGGCTGCCGATCGTCGCCATGGGTCTGATCGGCCTTCTCACCTCGCGCATCCTCACCGCCTACCAACTGGGGCATATTGACGGCGTTTGGGAGCCGTTTTTCGCCGGCTCCCTGAGCGATCCACGCAACGGCACCGAGGAGATCATCACCTCGGACATGTCCAAGGCCTGGCCGATTCCCGATGGTGGGCTCGGCACGGTCAGCTATGTCCTCGAGATCCTGATGGCGGTAATGGGCACCCGCGACCGCTGGCGGACCATGCCGTGGATGGTGACCTTCTTCGGCATCCTTGTCATCCCGCTCGGCGTCATCAGCATCTATTTCATCATCAGTCAGCCCATCGTCATCGGCACATGGAGCACGCTGGCGCTGATCGCCGCGCTCGCCATGCTGATCATGATCCCCTTCGCGCTCGACGAGGTGATTGCGATGGGTCAGTTCCTTCTCTGGGCGCGCCGGCAAGGCAAACCGCTGATCCGCACCTTCTTCCAGGGTGACGCGATAGAGGCGGGAGCGGTGGACGCGTCGGACGCGATGGCCTCGCCAAGCACCTTCTGGGCGGACGCAAAGAAGGGACTGACCCTGCCATGGACGCTGACTGCGAGCATCGTCATCGGCGTCCTGCTGATGCTGACCCGAATACTGTTCGGCACGGAAGGCGGTATGGCGAACAGCGATCACGTTGTGGGTGCGCTGGTCATCACGGTCGCGATCATCGCCACCGCAGAAGTTGCCCGCGCGCTGCGGCTGATCAACGTCGCGTTCGGAGCCTGGCTTGTGGCCGCGCCTTTCCTCCTCGACGGCGTTGGTCACCTTGGGGCCGTGGCCTCGGTCGTAGCCGGCATTGCGCTCGTCGGCCTCAGCTTTCCAAGGGGAAAGCGCAGCGCCGAGCATTATGCAAGCTGGGACAAGTACGTGATCTGAAAGTATCTTCAATCACTGCTTAGCCTCATCGAAAACCTTGATCGTGCATCGCACACCGTCACGCGCCTTCGCTGCCGCTTTTCTACCCCCCCGATCGTCTCCGGGTTCGCGGTCACGATCTTGTCGCCGGAGACGATCGCCCGCCAGCTCTCCGGCGGCGATGTTCATCATCCTGCCATTGGTGGTCGCGCACGCTGCCCAATACTGCTAATGAGAGTTGTTCGCATAGTCCGCGACGAGTGAAGCTTGGAATCGATCACCCATATGCCGTCACCTCTGGTCGCGCTGGTCGCGTCGCTTATGCTGCTGTTGATCCCCGCTGCGGCGATGGCCGATACCCGCGATGTTCAAACTGCTTGGCGTCTGCTCGACTATATGGCGGTCGATTATGGCGGTGCGGTCGCCAACGGCGCGGTCATAAGCGCGTCCGAATACGCGGAGATGACGGAGTTCGCCGCTGGGGTGTCGACGCGCCTCCGCGCACTTCCCGCGACGCCTGAGCGGCAATCTCTAATCCAAAGCGCTTCGCAGCTCGAAGCCGTGATCGGCCGCAAGGGATCGTCCCGAGAGGTCGCGACACTCGCGCATGGCCTCGCCGCCGATCTGCTCAAGGCCTATCCGGTGCCGCTCGCTCCCGCCAAGGCACCCGACCCCGCCATGGGAACAAGGCTATACGTCCAAAGCTGCTCGTCCTGCCACGGCCTCACCGGCGACGGACATGGGCCTGACGCTGCCAGACTCGACCCGCCGCCGATCGCGTTCACCGACGCCGAACGGGCGCGCCAGCGCAGCGTGTTCGCGCTCTATCAGGTGATAAGCCAAGGCATCGACGGAACCGCGATGCAGAGCTTCGTCGATCTGTCTAGCGATCAGCGCTGGGCGCTCGCGTTCCGCTCCGGCAGCTTCGCCTCCACCGACGCACAAGCGGTCGAGGGTGAGCGGCTGTGGAAGTCGGACGCGAGCTTGCGGGCACGAATTCCCGACCTGAAAACCCTGGTCGCGCTCACCCCCGCCGCGCTTGCGGGCAGCATCGGGCAGGTGAAAGCCGACGCGGTGCTCGCCTATCTGCGTCGCCACCCCGATCAGGTGATGCAACAAGCCCCAAGCCCGCTCGCCGTGGCGCGCGCCAAGCTTGCGCAAAGCCTCGCCGCGTTCCAGCGCGGCGACCGGCGCGCTGCAAAGGAACTGGCGCTGTCCGCCTACCTCGACGGGTTCGAGCCGATCGAACCGACGCTCTCGGCGCGCGACCCGAACCTCATGTCCCGGATCGAAGGCGCGATGGGAGAATATCGCGCCGCTGTGGAGAGCAGCACGTCAGCCGATGACGTGACCGAACGAGTGGCAGTGCTGGGCGGCCTGTTCGATGATGCCGAGGCCGCGCTCGCGCCCGACGCCGCGACGCAGGCGTCCACCTTCTTGGGAGCCTTCACGATCCTGCTGCGCGAAGGGCTGGAAGCTCTCTTGATCGTGGTGGCCATGATTGCGTTCCTCCGCAAAGCGGAGCGGCCGGAAGCCATGCGCTATGTGCATGGTGGCTGGGTCGGCGCGCTCGTCGCCGGCGGGATTACCTGGGCGGTTGCCACCTATGCGATCGGTATAAGCGGCGCGAGCCGGGAACTGACGGAAGGGTTCGGCTCGCTGTTCGCGGCCGTGGTCCTGCTCTCGGTCGGAATCTGGATGCACGGCAAGGCACAAGCTGATCAATGGCAACGCTATATCCGCGAGAAAATGTCACGGGCGCTATCGGGCGGGTCGGGATGGTTCCTGTTCGGGCTCGCATTCCTGGTTGTCTATCGGGAGGTATTCGAGACGATCCTTTTCTACGCCGCGCTCTCGACACAGGGGAACACCGCGATGCTGCTGGCCGGGGCCGGCGCAGCGATCAGCCTTCTCGCCGTCATCGCCTGGGCAATGCTCCGCTACAGCCGGACGCTGCCGATTACGCAGTTCTTCCGCTACAGCTCATGGCTGATGGCCGCTCTGACGGTCGTGCTGGCCGGTAAGGGAGTCGCTGCTCTCCAAGAGGCGGGGATCATCGACATAGCGCCGCTCGCCAGCGTGCCACGTATCTCGATGTTGGGCCTGTTCCCGACATTTCAGTCGGTGCTGGCACAACTCCTGATGCTTGCCGCGATCATGATCGGGTTCGCCTGGAACCGCCGCGCCGCTAGCCTAGCGGCAGGGCAGGTGACGCCCCTCTCTAAAGCGTTGCTGCCAACCCTGACCGTGCATCGCACCGTCTCACGCGCCTTGGCTCGCAATGTAACGGGAGGGCGGCGGGGAAAGCGCCGCCCTCGGGCCATTTACGCGGCCATCTTGTCGCAAGCGTCGGCGCACTTGCGACACGCGGCGACGCAATCCTCCATGCCGTCCAGCCCTTCGCAGCTCGACGCGCACGCCCGGCAAATCTCGGCGCACTCGCGGCAGATATGCCGGTGGTGCTCGGACTTGCGCGCCATGAAGTCGATCGCGACACTGCAAATCTGAGCACAGTCCAGCATCAGCTTCATGTGCTGCGGCTCGGCGTGTCGCCCGCCCGCCTCCAGGCAGTGATTCATCGCCATGTGAAGGCAGGTGATGTGGCATTCATGGCAGGCGTCCATGCACGCCTTCATCTCGGGATCGATCTGATGCATTGTCTTTCCTTCCATATGCGCCCCCCTCCCCTTGTATATACGCGGTTCTTGGCGCTTTCCCTCGCCGCGGTTTGGACTTCACCGTCCTTACGGCTCGGACCATCGTCCAAGGTCAACCCTTTTCTTGCGCACAACGGAGAGTAACATGTTGAACTCCGACCGCAAGATCGTCCAGGATAGGGTAATCTGGCCGATCTCCGCCCGCGCAGCGACGCGCCAGATCTTCGAGCGACTTGCGCATCGCTCGGAGCTCGTGCTCCTTGCGCTCCATCTCCGCGGCTCGTGCAAGCGCGAGGGCCTTGACCTCACCACTCGCCCGATCGCCGTCCTGCCACAGCGCAACGAGCTGGCCGATCTCCGAAATTGGGAAGCCGAGATCGCGCGCGCGTCGGATGAAACGCAGCATGTGCACCTCGCGTTCGTCATAGTCGCGGTAGCCGGAATCACGCCGCGTGGCCTTGGGGATGAGGCCGATCGCCTCATAATGGCGGATCATCCGCTGGCTGACGCCCGAAGCTTTGGCAGCTTGTCCTATATTCACGTATTGTCTCCTCAAGCCGCTGTCGGACGCCAACGGCGAAGCGTCAGCGCATTGGCAGCGACGCTGACACTCGACAGCGCCATCGCCGCGCCGGCGATCACCGGGCTTAGATACCCGAACGCTGCCAGCGGGATGCCGACCAGGTTGTAGATGAACGCCCAGAACAGCCCCTGGCGGATCTTGGAATATGTCCGTTTGGAGATGTCGATCGCGTCCGCGACCAGGCGCGGATCGCCCCGCATCAGCGTGATGCCCGCTGCGTGCATCGCAACGTCTGTTCCGGTTGACATGGCGATGCCGACATCTGCTGCAGCGAGGGCAGGGGCGTCGTTGACGCCGTCCCCGACCATCGCGACCGTGCGGTCCCCGCCCCGCAATGCCGCTACCGCATCCGACTTTCCTTCCGGCAGGACATTGGCGACGAAATCGTCGATGCCGAGCTTGGCCGCCGCTGCGCGGGCGCTTCCCGCATTGTCTCCGGTCAGCATCACGCTGCGTATGCCGCGGCCATGCAGCGCCGCCACGGCGGCCGCGGCGGAAGCCTTCACCTCGTCGCCGAACGCCAGCAGGCCGAGGAGGCGGCGTTCGGGCGCGCGCTCCGCAACCCAGGAGACCGTCCGTCCCTCGGCTTCCAGCCTGGCCGCCTCGGTGGCCAGCGGCGTCAGTGCGATAGCTTCGTCCTCCATCAAGCGCGTGCTGCCGAGGATCAGGTCGCGGCCGTTGACGTCTGCAGCAACCCCGCGGCCGGGCAGGCCGCGCATCCCGCTGGCGCGGGCGGGTTCGACGCCTTCCGAGCTGGCCCACGCCATGACGGCCCGTGCGAGCGGATGCTCGCTTCCGGCCTGAAGCGCCGCGGCGAGCGCGATGAGATCGGTGCGCTCGACCCCGGCGGCGGGCAGTCCGGCCAGCAGCGAGGGCTTGCCTTCGGTCAGCGTGCCGGTCTTGTCGAACGCAACGACATTGATGCGGTGCGCGGTCTCCAGCGCCTCGGCATCCTTGATGAGCACGCCGGCCCGCGCGGCAACGCCCGTACCGGCCATGATCGCGGTCGGAGTGGCTAGGCCGAGCGCGCACGGGCAGGCGATGACGAGCACCGCGACCGCGTTCAGGATCGCGACTTCCACTCCGGCGCCGGCGATCAGCCATCCGGCGAGGGTAAGCGCGGCTATGACGAGGACGATTGGCACGAACACGGCGCTGACCTTGTCGACGAGCCGCTGGATCGGAGCCTTGGCGCCCTGCGCGCTTTCGACAAGGCGCACGATGCGAGCGAGGGTGGTCTCAGCCCCCACCGCCGTCGTCTCGACCAGGATGAGGCCGTCCGCGTTGATCGATCCGCCGGTCACTGGGTCTCCAGCGGCCTTGGCGACCGGAAGGCTCTCTCCGGTGAGCATGGATTCATCGACATGGGTTGCTCCCTCGATCAGTCGTCCATCGACGGGGATGCGCTCGCCGGGCCGGACGCGGACGCGGTCACCCGAGCGCACCTCCGCCAGGGCAATCTCTCGTTCGCTGCCGTCGGTGCCGACAACGCGAGCCTGGTCGGGCCGCAGCGCCATCAGCGCGTGGATCGCCTCTCCGGTCTGACGCTTGGCGCGGCCTTCGAGCCATTTGCCGAGCAGGATAAGGGTGATGACGACGGCCGAAGCCTCGAAGTAATAATGCGCATCCATGCCGTGCATCGGCGCGAACAGCAGCTGGTAGAGGCTGAGCCCGTAGGCGGCCGATGTGCCGATCGCGACCAACAGGTCCATGTTGCCGGTTCGGGCGCGCGCGGCCTTCCAACCCGCGCGATAGAAGCGCGCGCCCAGCCAGAACTGCACGGGCGTCGCGAGCAGCAGCTGGATCCAGCCCGGCACCGCCACCTCGATACCGAACGGGGCCAGCAGCATCGGAACGACCAGCGGCAGCGACAGCGCCGCGGCGATCAGCACGTGGCGGAGCTCTCTTGTTGCGGCTGCGTCGCGGCGGGCGTCCTCGGCGCTTCGTTCCGCCTCCGCCGATCCGGTGCGCGCGAATGCGGTGTAACCAGCGCTTTCGACGGCCTCGACCAAGACATAAGTGGGGACGCCACCCACCGTTTCGATCCGCGCCGTCTCGGCTGCCAGGTTGACACTCGCGGAGCGGACGCCGGGCACTTTCAGCAGCGCCTTCTCGACCCGGCCGACACATGAGGCGCAGGTCATGCCCGTGATCGTCAACTCGGTCGTTTGCGTCAACGGGGTGTAGCCCGCCGCAAGAACCGCATCGGCTACGGCAGCGACATCGGATCGTCCATCGACGAACTCGACGTTCGCGCGCTCCGTCGCGAGATTGACCGAGACGCCGGCGACGCCCGGCACCCCGGCGATGGCGCGCTCCACCCGCCCGACACACGTCGCGCAGGTCATGCCATCGATGGCCAGCGACAGCCTGTCTTCGCTTCTCGCCTGTGTCTGCATTGGCAGCTGCGCCGGGGCGCTCATGGTCGTCTCCACTACTGAGTCGATGGCCTTATGGTCCCTCACATTGTGTCAAGGTCAACAGCTAAATTCACCTCTTGACCCTGACACAGTGTCAAGCCCCATATTTGTTTCATCCACCTTATGGGAGAACGAAGATGATCGACTTCAAAGTTCAGGGAATGACCTGCGGAGGCTGTGCGCGCGGTGTGACCAACGCGCTTCAGCGCGTCGATGCCAATGCCGTCGTCAACATCGATTTGGCGAGAAAGACCGTTTCGGTAAACTCGACGGCCGATGTACAGCAGCTCAAGCAGGCCATCGAGAAAGCCGGCTTCGCGGTGACGCAATAAAGCCCCATTTTGCCTAAGGGATTTGCGGGGCGGGCGCGTAAAACAATTGTGCGGTGATCCGCACGCGCCCGCCTCGCGATCATAAGTACAGGGGGACTGTATGCGTTCCGCAGCACAATGAATGAGGGTGGCAGATTGATGACCGACGGTGAGCGCAGTGGGTCAGGGAGCGACAAGGACGCCCTCGAAGTCGTCCTCATCACAGGTGCGAGCGGCTTTACAGCCGCCGCGCTAGTTGCCCAGCCGAGGGAACGCTACACGGTTGTCGGCCTGGATCGTGTCGGTCCTCCAGACCCGCGGCCGCCCGCGTCGGCAATCGGCTATGACATCACGGGCAACCCCAATCCGCTCTACGACAAGGCCACCGTGCACGACACCCGCCGGCTGATTGACGGGCTCCGGTCGTTCGACGTCGAGCAATTCGTCTTCGCCAGCACAATGCTGGTTCATAAGCCTGCCGCCACTCCGGAAGAGCGCATCAGCGAGGAGTCGCCAATCGGTGCGTCCTAGGCGTATCCACAGTCGAAAGTTGTTGCCGAAGCACTGCTGCACGCGAGGCGCGGTAAGATTCCCGTCGTCTTCCTCCCCGCCGCCGGAGTTTACGACGGCGACGGGCGCTCGGCGTTACTCGCGCAGCAGATATCCCAGATCTACGAGCATCGCGTGATCTCGCACTTTTATCACGGGATGCTGCGTGCGGCATCGGCGCACCGCGACGACTTGGCCGATGCCGTGCTTCGCCTGGTCGATCGGCGGCACGACCTTTCGGCCGAGCTGCCGCTGCTCATCGGCGCGCCCGGCTATGCCGAGATCCAGGACATCGTGGGCGAGGCGCTCGACGGCGAGGTCCGGAAGACTATCCGGATTCCGTAGCCGCTCGCGAAGGCCGGGATCATCCTGCAGAACGAAGCGCTCGGCAGCGACGACTTCATCCAGCCCTGGATGATCGACAGCAGCAACGACCACTATATCCTCGATATCTCCCGCGCGCGTTCGCTGCTCGGATGGTAGCCGAAACACAGTCTCCGCGACACGCTGCCCGCGATCGTCACCGCTCGCTTTCACACTCACTGCCGCTACTGGATCGGCCAGCGTGGATGCAGCTCGTCGATCACGAACGCGTGGCGGGCGCGACCGCCCGGATGCCCTTCGAGAAGATGGGGATGATCGAGTGGCAGATCGTCATGCCTGTGTGCTACCACTTCGGCGTCTTCACTGGGCCAGATGCGGAACGCAATCACCGTGCCGATTAGCGCCAGCACAGCGGCCGCAGCGAACGCGGCGCCCATGCCGCCGAATGCGCCGATCTGACCTGCCAGTGGATAGGCAATTAGCCAGCACACATGGCTAAGCGCGAATTGCGCTGCAAACAGGGCGGGCCGATCCTGCCCGCCCGAAGAGCGGCGTAGCAGCCGGCCACCAGGCGTAATGCTGGCCGAATAGGCAATGCCAAGTGCTAACCAGCCCACGAGGATCACGCCCCAATAATGGGGGGCGGCGTGGTCCTGCCAAGACAAGGCGAGCGCCGCCAGCGTGACCGTCATAGCCGAAGCGGCCGACAGCATCACTGTCCGATCGGAGAGCCGTTCAAGCAAACGCGGCAGCAACAGCGCCGCCAGCATCGAGCCGCCACCGAAAGCGGCGAGCGTGATCGCCATCGCGCTCTGTCCACGCCCAAGGGCCGACTGTACCAGCACTGGCGTATTAACAATCACCATCGCACTGGCCGCGGCGGCTGCAAGAGTCACGGCGAGCAGGCCACGAAGCCGAGGCGTTTTGAGGTAAAGCCGGGCGCCGCGCGTGGTATTATAATAGATGCCGCCCGTCGGCCGGCTGGCAGCGGCCCGCGGAAGCACGGTCGTCAACACAAGAAGGGCCGAACAGGCAAAACCGATTGCAGTGCCTGAGAACAGCCAGTGGAAGCTCATAACCGTAAGCAGCGCGGCAGCGAGCATCGGGCTTGTCAGGCTTTCCATGTCATAGGCGAGGCGAGAGAGGGACAGCGCCTTAGTATAGTCCTGTTCCTCGGGCAGCACGTCAGGGATGGTCGCCTGGAAGGTCGGCGTGAACCCTGCCGAAGCCGATTGCAGCACGAAGATCAGTACGTAGATTTGCCACACCTGATCGATGAAGGGCAGCGCGAGCGCGACCAGGCAACGGATCAGGTCCATCGCGATGAGGAAACTACGGCGCGGCAATCGGTTTGCATAGGCGCCGACAATCGGGGCCACACCGATATAAGCGATCATCTTGATCGCCATCGCTGTGCCCAGCACGGCACCCGCGTCAGCACCAGCGATGTCATAGGCGAGCAGGCCCAACGCGACGGTAGCGAGGCCGGTGCCGATCAGCGCGATGATCTGGGCCAAGAACAGATGGCGATAGGTTCGGTTGGCCAATATTTTGAGCATGGCTACCTCGTTGGGCCCGTGAGACTGGTCTGCAGCCTCATGCGGTCAGATAACCATGCGCCACCATCAGCACTAGATAGCGTCCGGATTTGGCGATCGTGACCAGCAGGAGGAAGCGGGAAAGCGGCGTGCGCAAGACGCCGGCGATAAGCGTCAGGGGATCGCCGATGATGGGCAGCCATGAGAACAGCAGGGAAAGCGCGCCGAACCGGCGATAGCGCCTTTCCGCTTTCGCCATTGCGGTCTCCGAGACCGGGAACCAGCGGGCGCCGCGATGATGCGCGAGAAAGCGGCCAAGCGCCCAGTTGAGTGTTGAGCCCAGCACATTGCCCACCGACGCGGCCAGGAGCAGCGGGACCGGCTCGAACCTTCCGGAAGCCAGCATGGCGAGCAGCAGCAGTTCGGATTGTGCCGGCAGCAGGGTTGCAGCAACCAGCGCAGCCAGAAACAGGCCAGGATAACCCAGCGCGAGAAGATCGATGTCCGGCAGCTGAAAACTCTCCGGTAAAACGCATGACGCCGACGATCCCACCGCGCTGTTCATGAGGGCTCGCACGGCGGGATTCGATCGGACGAGATGCAGCGATGTCAGACAACCCGCTTGATCTCACTATAGGCGCCCTCGGTGCGTAGCATGATCGTCACCGGGGCACCCGAACGGTTGCGCCAGAACCAGCCGTGGCTGCCGTCGAATGCGGCGACGAGATCGCCTTGCTCGCCGGTCGACGCTCGGCCCTTGCCATAACCATGATAGGAGATGCCCGGAGCGTCCGCGTGGGTGTCGTAATTGACGTGGCCGCCCTCTACCGACCAGTTGAAGACGACACGGGCGCCCTTACTGGCCTTGAACTTGACCTCCGCGCCTTCGCCTGGCGCAAGTGTCAGGCGCGTCGTGTCGGTGCGCCCATCGGCTTCGCTCGCGAGGGGCACCTTCGGGGGCGCGGCTACCGGTTGCACGCTGCCGCCTGCAGCCTGCTCCACCTTTGCGAGGGCTGGCGCCTGCGCCGCCACTGCATCGGCGGCGGCGTTCTGTGCTGTTTCTTCAGCCAGCTGGACTTTGATTTCGCCCATCTGGGTAAGGCCCAGCGCGCGGCCGGCTCCGGTGGGATCGACACCATATTCCGAGGGCAGAATGACCGCGACGAGAAGGGCGCTGGCGGAGATGGCGGCAACGAGTGTCGCCCGGATCAATTGCCGATTGGTGGGCAGGTCGTCGAGATTGGGACGTTGGGCGTTGAACATGGTCGAAACCTCCTTGAAATCAGGCGACGGCAAAGCCGACGAGCTGGTAGCCGACCAGCACGAAGCCGGCGGCCATCAGGATGGTGTTGGCGGCGAAGGCGTGGCGCATGAAACTTGAGGTCCGGCGCCAGTAGCCCATCAGGATCAGGATGGCGCCGAGCGCGAGAAGTTGCCCGATCTCGACGCCGATATTGAAGGCGATCAGGTTGGCGAGCAGGCCGTCACTTGAAATCTCGAACTCAAGAATCTTTGTCGCCAGGCCGAACCCGTGGAAGAAGCCGAACACCAGCGTCGCGACCTTGGTATTGGGTTGGAAGCCGAACCAGCGCTGGAACGCGCCAAGATTGTCGAGCGCCTTATAGACAACCGACAGGCCGATGATTGCGTCGATGAGATAGGCGTTGGCGCTGATCCCCATCAGCACGCCGAACAGCATGGTCGTCGAATGGCCGATCGCGAACAGCGTCACGTAAAGACCGATGTCCTTCATCCGGTAGAGGAAGAAGATCACGCCGAACAGGAACAGCAGATGGTCGTAGCCCGTGACCATGTGCTTGGCGCCCAGATACACGAACGGGAGAAACAGGACGCCGCTGCTTTCCTGGATATAGCCCTTGTCGCCTTCCGCGACATTGTGGGCGAACGCCTCGACCCTGAGGCAGAAGGAAAAAGCAAGCAGCCCGAGGGCGATCATCAGCCTGCTTCGTGAGATATGCTGGGTAAGGGTTGCGTATAAGCTCATCGGAGAACTCCTTGGCCGGTCTCTCGCGCGCCGCCGGGCGCAGGCGGGAGCGGCAACGGTTCAGGCTTGCGCGAGGGACGTATCAGCGGATGGGCGTTCGTCTTCACGGCGCGCTTCGCGACCGTGGACGATGCGATAGAGTGCGGGCAGCACCAGCAGCGTCAGGAAGGTCGAGGAGATGATGCCGCCGATAACGACAGTAGCGAGCGGACGCTGTACCTCCGCGCCCGCGCCGACATTGAACGCCATCGGCACGAACCCCAGGCTCGCCACCAGCGCGGTCATTAGCACCGGCCTCAGCCTTGTGAGCGCGCCTTCGCGTATCGCGTCCTCAAGGCTGTTGCCCGTCTCCCGGAGCTGGCGGATGAAGCTCAGCATGACCACGCCGTTGAGCACCGCCACGCCCGAGAGGGCGATGAAGCCCACGCCCGCCGAGATGGAGAGCGGCATCCCGCGGATCAGCAGTGCCGCCACGCCGCCGGTCAGCGCCAATGGCACGCCCGAGAAGACGATTGCCGAATCCCTGGCGGATCGGAACAGCCCGTAGAGCAGGCCGAAGATCAGCAGCAGCGCGGCAGGCACGACCAAGCGCAACCGCTCGGCTGCCGAGATCAGTTGCTCGAAGGTGCCACCATAGCTGACCCAATAGCCGGAGGGGACTTCGACTTCCGCATCCACTTTTTGTTGAAGCTCCTCGACGAACGAGCCAAGGTCGCGCCCGCGCACATTGGCGGTCACGACGACGCGTCGCTTGCCGTCCTCGCGGCTGATCTGGTTGGGGCCGATGACGACCTCCACTTTCGCCACGTCGGCGAGCGGTACGAACCCAAGCGGGTCCGTGCCATTGCCGGCCAGCGGAATTCGCAACCGGCCGATCTCGTCGGCTCTGCTTCTGATGTCCTCGGGCAATCGCACGATCACCGGGAAGCGCCGGTCGCCCTCGAAGATCCGGCCGGCTTCGCGCCCGCCAATGGAGACAGCCACAACGTCCTGAATGTCGCCGATGTTGAGACCGAGCCGCGCCAGCGCGGCCCGGTCGGGCGTGATCTGCAAGACGGGCAGCCCCGTCACCTGCTCGACGCTCACATCCTGCGCGCCTTCGATGCCGCTCGCCACGCTCTCGACAGCCTGACCTATCTCTAGAAGCTGGTCGAGATCGTCGCCGAACACCTTGATCGCGACATCCGCCCGGACCCCGGACAAAAGCTCGTTGAATCGCATCTGTATGGGCTGGGTGAACTCATAGTTGTTGCCGGGAATCGTCGCGGCTGCCGTCTGCATCTCGCGAACCAGCTCGGCCCTGGGTTTCCGTGGGTCCGGCCAGTCCTTGCGATCCTTGAGCATGATGAACGTGTCGGCGACCGAAGGCGGCATCGGATCGGTCGCCACTTCGGCCGTGCCGATCTTCGAGACGATCCGCTCAACTTCCGGGAACTGCTTGAGCCGTGCTTCGAGCGTTGTCTGCATCCCGATAGCTTGCGTGAGGCTGGTGCCGGGAATGCGCAGCGCATGGAGCGCGATGTCGCCCTCATCCAGATTGGGGACGAACTCTGATCCCATGCGCGTTGCGGCAAAGCCCGCTATGGCGACCAGCACCACCGCGCCCGCGACGAACGCGACCCGCAGCCGCAAGGCGGTGTCGAGGGCGGGCGCATAGAGTTTGCGTGCCCAGCCCATCACGCGGCTTTCCTTCTCCTCGACCTTGCCCGTGACGAACAGCGCGACCGCCGCCGGCACGAAGGTGAGCGAGAGAATGAGGGCGAAGGTCAGCGCCATGACAACGGTGATCGCCATCGGGTGGAACATCTTCCCCTCGACGCCGGTCAGCGCGAAGATCGGCACATAGACCAGCGCGATGATGAGCATGCCGAACAGCGACGGGCGGATGACTTCAGATGTCGCGGAGGCGGTTAGAGCAAAGCGTTCTTCACGGTCGAGCAATCGTCCCTGGCGGTGCTGCGCCTCGCCGAATCGGCGCAGGCAATTCTCGACGATGATGACGGCGCCGTCGACGATCAGGCCGAAGTCGAGTGCGCCAAGGCTCATCAGGTTGCCCGACACACCCGCGCGCACCATGCCGGTGATGGTCATAAGCATGGTGACTGGGATCACCGCCGCCGTGATGAGTGCCGCACGGATATTACCGAGCAGCAAGAACAGGACCACGATCACGAGCAGCGCACCTTCCGCGAGGTTCTTCTCGACCGTCCAGATCGCCCGCTCGACGAGATCGGTGCGGTCGTAGATCGGCACTGCCTTCACGCCCGCTGGCAGGGCCTTTGCAGCTTCTTCCAGTCGCTCGGCTGCTGCCCGCGCGACGATCCGGCTATTCTCACCCGCGAGCATGAACACGGTGCCGAGCACCACTTCCTGCCCGTTTTCAGTCGCGGCGCCGGTGCGCAGCTCCTCACCCATGCCGACATCGGCGACGTCGGCCACGCGGATCGGCACGCCGCCGCGATTGGTGACGATGATCGACTTGAGATCGTCGATACCCGACGCTTGGCCGGGCACGCGGACAAGATACTGCTCGCCATAGCGCTCGACATAACCGGCGCCGACATTGGCGTTGTTGCGGCCGAGTGCCTCGACGACATCATTGAGCGTGAGGCCATAGGCGGAAAGCCGGTCGGGCAGCGGGGCCACATGATATTGCCGCTCATAGCCGCCGATGCTGTTGACCTCGGTGACGCCCGACGTGTTTCTGAGTTGCGGCCGGATCACCCAGTCCTGCAAGGTCCGCAGGTCCTCGGGCGTATAGCGGCCGCCGTCGGGCTTGCGTGCGCCGGGGGCTGCCTCCAGCGTGTACATGAAGATCTCGCCGAGGCCCGTGGCGATCGGTCCCATCTCGGGTATGACGCCTTCGGGCAGCTGGTCGCGCGCGGTCTGGAGCCGTTCGTTGATGAGCTGGCGCGCGAAATAGATGCTGGTGCCGTCCTCGAACACCGCCGTCACCTGGGAGAGGCCATAGCGCGAGATCGAGCGGGTGTATTGAAGGCCCGGCAGGCCGGCGATCGCCGTCTCGACCGGGAAGGTCACGCGCTGTTCGGCTTCCAATGGCGAGAAGCCGGCCGCCTCGCTGTTGATCTGGACCTGAACGTTGGTGATGTCGGGTGTGGCGTCGATCGGCAGGCGCTGAAAGGCCCAGACGCCGATCGCGCAGAGCAGCGCAACCATGGTCAAAACGGCCCAGCGAAAGCGGATCGCGTTGGAGATGAAGCGTTCGAACAACGCCGAACGGACGGGCGTTTCGTTCTCAGTGGTCATGGCTGGCTCCCGACTTGTCGATGTCGGCACGGATCAGGAACGCGCCATCGGTCACATATTCGGTGCCGGGTTCAAGGCCGCCGAGCACTTCGGTCCATTCGGGCGTGCGGCGCCCGATCTCCAGCATTCGCACTTCGTAGGTGTTGCCAACCTTGGCATAGACCACCTCGAAGTCGCGAAACCGCTGAATCGCCTTGGTCCTCACCGCAAGCGGCACTTGCGCTTCGGCCACGGCAAAGGAACCCTCGACGCCCATGCCTCGCCGGAATTCGCGCGACGCACTCGGCGGTAGATGGACATGCGCCATCATCGTCTGGCTGGCGACGTCCGCGGTCGGCAGAACGGCTTCTACCGGGGCGTCGAGCTTCGCATCGCCGGAGAGACTGCGAACGTTGACCCGCTGGCCGACGCGTACGCGCTCGGCGTCGCGCGGATAGACGAAGAACTCGGCATGAAGCCGGGTCGGATCGGCGATCACGAACAGCGCCCTATCGCCGGTGGTATCGCCGACATTGGCGTTCTTCTCAATGATGGTGCCGCTGATAGGGGCCGACACGGCATAGGTCTGGAGCGAATGGCTGGATTCGACACGCAGCAACGCCTGTCCCCGGTTGACCCGATCGCCCAGCTTGCCACTCATCCAGACGATTTGGCCGGGAAGCCGGGCGCGCACATCGGCCTTGCCTTCGGGTGTGATTTCGATGCGGCCGCCCATGTCGATCAGCTCGGCCACCGTTGCGGGACCGGCGCGCTCGGAGCGCACCCCGCCGGCCTTGGCCGCCTGCGCGGAAATAGTGGTCCGGCCCTCGTAGGACGCGTAAGTCCAGCTGTGCGTGCGCCCGCCTTCGACGGCGCGCACCTTAACGTCGAAAGAGTGGGGCTCGATGACCACGCCGCCGCCGCGCAGATAGTCCTCTTGCGGCGTGAAGGCGAAGCGATCGACCTTACCGCCGAGGCGCGACAGCTCGATGGCAAGCTGGACGTCACCTGGCGCTATCGGCTTGCCGTTCCGGTAGGCATAGACGTGGAACTGGGGATCGACACCCTCCTCGAAAATCGTGATCTCGACCGCGAAATCCCCGTCGCGCAGCATTCGCCCGCGATGCGGCCCGCGCTCATAGTCATCGGCGGCAGCGGCCGCCTGGCTTTCGCCCGCCTCCTTGGTGGCAGGGGACTCGCCACAGCCGGCGAGCAGCGCAAATGCGAGCATCGAACCCGCAGACAATAGGAATCGTGTCATCAGCGGTTCTCCGCGCTGGAAAGGAGGGAGGCATGACGGCCGGTCAACCGATCGAGCCGGGCGCCGCGAAGATGGAAGCGGCGCAGCAGTTCGACCCGGCGGGATCGTGCATCAACGACAGCCTGCTGAGCCTGGTTGACTTCGAGGAAGGTGAACGCGGTGCCGCCACGCGCGAAGCCGTCGCGGACAAGCGTCACCGCGCGCGCCGCGCTTGGTAGCACTTCGCGTTCAATCCAGGCGATCTCGGTGGCAAGCGCCGCGCGTTCGGCAACAATCCTGTCGATTTCGCGCCCGAGCTGTGCCCGCGCAACGGCAAGTTCGGCTTCGGCCGCCTGTGCTTCCGCATTGGCGCGCGCGACATTGCCGCGGTTGGCGGTGCGGTTGCCGAGCGGGATCGAACCCCCGACTATGATCGCCACATCATTGCCCTGCCCGAAATGGCGTAGGCCCACCCGCGCGCTGGGGTCGCCGACGCTGCTTGCCTCCGCAAGGCGGATCTTTGCCCCGGCGGCGTCCCGCTCGGCGGTGAGCAAGGCGAGTTCGGGGCTATCATCCCCCGGGGGCCGGGATGGCTCCATAATAGTGAAAGGCTGGGTGTCGAGGTTGTAATCGCCGCCGGTGGCTCCCCAATAAGAGGCGAGCGTCGTGCGGGCGATACGGGCATTCTCGCGTGCTTGATCCAGTGCGATCCGAGCTTGCGCCACAGTGGTTCGCGCTCGTTCCGCCGCGAATAGAGGATCGAGAGCCCGACCTACCCTGCGGTCTACTTCACCTTCTACCTGCCGCGCCCCAGCAAGGCGCTGGGCGGCGATCGGGATAGCGGCTTCGGCTGCTAGCGCCTCAACCCATGCAGCCTGCACCTGGGCGAACAGATCAAGCATCCGCAGGCGATTGCGCTCGGCGGTGACGCCAAGTTCCGAGCGAGCAGCGCCAACACGCGCTTCACGCTTGCCGCCGCGCTCCCAAGTCCGTTCATACCAGGCGGTCGCCTGCGAACGCCCAAGAGCAGAATACGGGCCGGTGCCGGTGAAGTCCTCTACATCGACGCCCACGACATCTCGTGGCCGCACATCGGCCTGGGTAATCGCGGCATCGGCGGCTTGAATTCGCGCGGCATTGGCTGCCACGGCGGGATCGCCAGTGGCGACCCTGGAAAGGGCGTCGGATAGACTGAGGTCTTGCGCCACCCCGACGGACGGGTCGGATAGGGCAGCGATAGCCGCGCCTATCGCAAGCGCGCGCCGAAAGCGCACCGGCTGGTGCGCAAAGAATATTGAAAACATGACAATTCGGCCTCACGAACAGGCGTGGCTAAAGCCGCGCCTAATTCGACACGGCGGCTCTAGGTGCGATTTGCGATGGTCTTGGGGGGACGCTCAGGTCCGGGAATCAAAACGCCCGCCAATCGATCGTCGGCTACTGGTGATAGTGACGATGATGTTGGAAAAGCCCCTGCCTGGCCTTGCATCCCAAAGGCAGCAAGCGACGCCCCGGAATCACCATGATGGTGATGCCCAGTGCCGGGCTGATGATCAGGAGCATCTTCCTTGTCGTCCAGATCGGGCTTATGAGGCTCGTGTTGATGGTCGCTGGGTTCTGAAACGATTTTGCTGAACAGTAGATGGTTATGATCGCCCGATGCGTCTGATTGATGCTGCATGCGATCGATGACACTAGCCATGCTGGCGCTTGCGAAGACGAGCGTCAGCCCGATGCACAGCATCGAGAAAAATCTAAGAAATAATGGTCGTGACACCCTAATCACGAGCACGGAGCATAGATTGCCGGCATGATACCGCAAGTGTCATGCGCGGTGCTCTCAAAGTCGAGGCTGCGTGTCATTGATGACATTAACGACAGCATTGACGCAAGGCGTCGCCCTTATCCGGCAGCCGGTCAATCGCAGCGATTCCATCATCGGTCCGGCCTAATCGGCTTCGCCGTCGGGGCGAGCTTGGCAAGGCGTCGTGGGAGGTCCGACGCGATCCGACGTTGTTGATGTGGCTGGCTCTTCTTCCAGGTGCGAATTTCGTCGTTGGTGCGGCCGCATCCCTTGCACCAGCCGGTACGTCCATCGAAAAGGCAGATGTCGATGCAGGGCGACTTCATGGCGACTGCATCTCGATCGTCAGATGGCGAAGCCCGCGGACCGGCTTGAGGCGCTTTTGCACCGTCGTGCGATCCACTGCACCGCCCGCCACTACGCTAACGATACCAGCATGTGCGTCGGGGCCGACGCGCCAGACGTGCAGGTCCGCGATTTGGGCATCGCCGGGCGTTTCGACCAGTTCGCGGATTTCCTCGGCGACATGCTCGTCGCTCCGGTCGAGCAGCACCCAGGCAGTTTCGCGCATCAGCGACCATGACCAGCGGGCGATCACGGTGGCACCGACCACCCCCATCACCGGATCGAGCCACACCCAGCCGAGGAAGCGTCCTGACAGGAGCGCGACGATCGCCAGCACCGAGGTCAGCGCGTCGGCAAGGACATGGACATAGGCGGCGCGAAGGTTGTTGTCCTGGCTTCGCAGCCCAGCCACTGCATGGGTCTCGTCGTCATCGTGCTGGTGTCCTTCATGTCTATGGGCATGTGGCTGCGCATGATGGCTATGGGAATGGCCATGACCGTGATCGTGCGAATGACTTCCCGCCAGGAGAAAGGCACTGACAATGTTCACGGCGAGACCGATCGCGGCGATGATGGTCGCTTCGGTGAACGCCACTGTGGTCGGCTGGAAGAGGCGAATTAGCGATTCGACGCCGATGCCGATTGCGATCACGGCGAGCACCAGCGCGGAGGCGAATCCTGCCAGGTCGCCGACCTTGCCCGTCCCGAAGCTGAACCTGTCGTCCGAGGCATGCCGCTTGGCGTAGGAATACGCGATTGCCGCAACACTGAGTGCTCCGGCATGCGTCGCCATGTGGAAACCGTCCGCCAGAAGCGCCATCGACCCGGTGAGATAGCCGGCGATGATTTCGCCGACCATCATCGTTGCCGTCAGTGCCACCACCCACAATGTGCGGCGCGCATTCGCGTCATGCGACGCCCCCAGGAAGACGTGATCGTGAGTGAAGCGATCAATGTGAAAAGCCGCGGTCATCATCGATCCTATTTGGAATAGCGGCGAATAACGGCTTTCAGATCCTCCGACGCTCGCAAGCGCTCGGCCTCATCCAGGCCCACCTTCGCAACATGCTGATCCAGATGGTCCACGATGATTTCGTCGAGCAGGCCGTTCACCGCGCCGCGAACCGCCGCCACAAGGTGCAGAACTTCGCCACACGGCGCGCCACGCTCCAGGCCGCGCTCAATAGCGCTGACCTGTCCTGCAATGCGCCGCACTCGTGCGATTAACTCGGCGCTGTTCTGTTCGGTGTGAGCCATAGGGTATCCCCCTAGCCTATAAAAAGGAGCAACGCCAGAGCCCCCTTTACGACTTCGATATCTCCAATCTTCCAGCCTAGATAAGGTAGGAGATTAGCTGTTGCGGGGCGCCTCGGGCCTGCTGGGATGCCATACGCGAGCATTCGTCGATGATAGAAACGGGCCGCTTGAACTGCGCGCGGATGTCCTCGGCCCATCTCTCACAGCGGGGGCAGCCGCGATCGCGGTGGACTACCACCGGGGGCCCGGCGCTCGCTGAAATTCCTACGAACATGCGGCGAGCGCCGCGACCATTTGCTTTCTTAACGTTAAAGCCCTCCAGTGATAATTATCCTCATTGAGGGCGCTTGCCATGCTCGCGCAGCCAGGCCTGCAACTCGTTGATTTCTTGACGTTGCTCCGCCGAACTCTTGGTCGCCATCTCGCGGATCTTGGCGTCGCGAGCGTCGCGTAGCACGATCTGCGACATCTCAACCGCGCCGCGATGATGTTCGATCATCTTACGCACCCAGGTTTCAGTCGCATCGCTACCAACAGCGCCCATCATGGCACGATGCATCTTCATTTCCGCCGGCGGATAAGGGTTGGCCTGTGTCGGCTGCATCATTTCGGCCATTGCCGAGTGATTCATCTGGCCATGGTTCATTTTGCTGTGATCCATGCCCTGTGGGTTTCCTTGGGCGAGGGCAGGCATGGTGGCCGCGAGTACAAGGGCAGCTGTGGCGATTTGAGCTTTCTTCATCATCGTTCTCCTTTGATGCTCCCGCGCGTCGTAAACGCGCCGATGTCCGCCGTCGGCACCAATGGCACAGATTTGAGGTTGTGATTTAAGGAGGATCTGGGCTTCGTCGTAGTGACGAAGGAACGAAGATGAAGCCCAGATCCTCCAATGTAAAATCGCCCGCCAAGGCCCCAGCAGAGCGGGTAGTGAAGGACATCCGCCGACAGACCCGGCGCCACTTTTCGGCCGAGGACAAGATCCGCATCGTGCTGGATGGCCTGCGCGGGGAAGACAGCATCGCCGAGCTATGCCGCAAGGAAGGCATTGCCCAGAGCCTGTATTACACCTGGTCGAAGGAGTTCATGGAAGCTGGCAAGCGCCGCCTGGCCGGCGACACCGCCCGTGCCGCGACCACCGGAGAGGTCCAGGACCTGCGCCGCGAAGCCCGGGCCCTGAAGGAATGCGTGGCCGATCTGACACTGGAAAACCGTCTGCTCAAAAAAAGCATGGTCGCGGATGGGGGCAACGACGAATGAGGTATCCCGCATCCGAGAAGCTCGAGATCATCAGAACCGTCGAGCAGTCGCACCTGTCGGCCAAGCGCACGCTGGACCAACTCGGCATCCCTCGTCGGACATTCTACCGCTGGTATGATCGCTACCTCGAAGGCGGGCCGGAGGCGTTGGAAGATCGGCCATCGGCGCCGAGCCGGGTGTGGAACCGCATCCCGGCGGGCATCCACGACCAGATCATCGAGCTGGCGCTGGAACAGTCTGAGCTGAGCCCCCGGGAACTGGCCGTACGCTTCACCGATGGGCAGCGCTACTTCGTGTCGGAATCCACGGTTTACCGCTTGTTGAAGGCCCACGACCTGATCACCAGCCCGGCCTATGTCGTGATCAAGGCTGCCGATCAGTTCCACACGAAAACCACGCGGCCGAACGAGATGTGGCAGACCGACTTCACCTACTTCAAGATCATCGGGTGGGGCTGGATGTATCTGTCGACCGTGCTCGACGACTTCTCACGCTACATCATCGCCTGGAAGCTGTGCACCAACATGCGAGCCGAGGACGTCACCGACACGCTGGACCTCGCCCTGGCGGCTTCTGGTTGCGACAGCGCCACGGTGCTGCACAAACCCCGGCTACTCAGCGATAATGGCCCCAGCTACATCGCGGGTGAGCTGGCGGAATACATCGAGGCCCGGAAGATGAGCCATGTCCGCGGCGCCCCGTGTCATCCCCAAACCCAGGGCAAGATCGAGCGCTGGCACCAGACCCTGAAAAACCGCATCTTGCTGGAAAACTACTTCCTGCCCCGCGACCTCGAAGCCCACATCGAGACCTTCGTCGAGCACTACAATCACCAGCGATACCACGAGAGCCTGGCCAACGTGACGCCTGCCGACGCCTACTTCGGCAGGGCTCCGGCAATCATCAAACTGCGCGAAAGGATCAAGCGACAGACCATCGATCATCGGCGCTTGCAGCACCGCAAGTTCGCCGCCTAACATCAACCCCCTGACGAGGTCCGCACTCCGCTAATCTACGCCGCGAGTTGTGCCGAATGTTCTGACGACGGACAGGTTTCCTTGGGCGAGGGCAGGCATGGTGGCCGCGAGTACAAGGGCAGCTGGCGCAGGTTGCATCAAAATGGAGGGAAAAATTTGTAGTTGCCGAGCTTCAGGGCGGTTTCCGACTAGGCGACAGATGAGGACTCGAATGGCCGGGCTTCCTGGTCGAGAAGCACAAGTGCCCTTACACCAAGATGTCGACCGAGTGCGGCTACCCGATCGTCCGACGTCTTGGGGGCGAGGAGGCAGACGAGCCCTGATTGAGTGTGGATCGGTGTCGCCGATCAACGATGTTTACCCAGCAGGTTCGGGCTGCCTCTCAAGGAACAGACGCCAATCAGCTTGTCCCAAATGCGCTTCCGCAAGGGACGGCGAGACTTCGCGCGTATATCCATCATGGAGACTGAAGGGGAGGTTTTGCCAGGGATGTTGCGTTCGATGGCTTCGGGTCTGTGCAGGACCAAGTTGTCGACTTACGCACGAGAATTACAGCTTCTTAAGAGTAGGTCTTGGATTGTCGGTGGTCAGTTAGCCACCCTCCCTAGCCAATTCCGCCCGGGAGCTTTTGTGGCACGGCTTAACCCACGGCCTGCTTGCAACCGTGACTGCGCCACTTTTATTCGGGGCCGCATCCGACCCGGCCGGCCGCCGGGAGCCCGCGCATCACTTGAGGGCGCTTCAGATCGTGTCCATCGCTACCGCTTTTCAGGGTTGGGCGGGCGGTTGGTTCATGTCTGGCGGCGCTAAATATTTAACATTCTAGAAAGGACGATTAAATGGATAGCCTGCTCTTGAGCCGTCGTCACTTTGTGGGCAGTGTACGCGCGTTGGGACTTGTCGCCGCGATGGGCGGGTTGATCAGCGCGTGCAGCGCAGCCGCGCCGGGACCGGTGCCGATCCTTGTACATAAGGATCCAAACTGCGGCTGTTGTTCGGCTTGGGCCGACCGGATCGAATCAACAGGCGACTTCACGGTCAGGCTGATCAATGCGGAGGACATGGCCGCTGTCAAAGCGCGTCTGCGGGTGCCGCTTGAGCTTGCGTCTTGCCACACCACAGTGGCTGCTGGATATGTCATCGAAGGACATGTGCCAGCGGCGGACATTTTACGGCTCCTGAGCGAGAAGCCGTCTGACATAATCGGATTGGCGGTTCCTGGAATGCCCGCGGGTTCACCCGGGATGGAAACGCCAGACGGGCGACGCGACGCTTATGAGGTCGTAGCTTTCACCACCGGTGGTCGCCAGAGCGTGTTTGCGCGGCACGGCTGAAGACCGGTAGAGCATATGGCCAAGGGGGAACCTCCCGGCTCCCCCGCTCCAGCCTCAGAACCAGGCCCGGATGCCAACCACGAAACTCAGATGCGAAACGTCCCCGCCCGCCGCGCGTTCGAAGCGAGCCGTATCGCCGAAAGTCTCATTATATTCCACGCCGATGTAAGGCGCGAATTCCTTGACAATCTCGTAGCGCAGTCGGAGCCCGACCTCCGCTTTTGACAAGCCAGAACCAACACCGATTTCTGGCACGTCCTGCAACGCGAAGTCGACTTCGACCCGAGGTTGAAGGATCAGCCGTTGTGTTATGCGCTGGTCGTATTCGGCCTCGAAACGAGCTGTAAGATCGCCCCTATCGGATAGAAAGAGCGCGCCATCGACCTCGAACCAGTAAGGGGCCAGACCTTGGATACCGACGACCAGATGCGCACGTTCCGGGCTGGGCTCGAAATCATAGCGGATGCCTCGCTGCCGGCCGACCACGAGGATCTCGAGGTCAAGCCCGCGCCCCCGCCAGCGGATAAGCCGGCCCCGAGCGCCGAGGTGGCGCCGAGCACGGTGACCTTCTCCGTGTCGGGGGTGTCGGCGGCCTTGCCCGCGGACGAGACCGTGCTGGAGGCGGCCGAGGGCGCGGGCGTCGAGATCCCCTATGCATGCCGTGCGGGCACATGCGGCGCCTGCGTGGTCAAGCTGCTGCAGGGCGAAGTGACGATGGAGGTCGAATCCGGCCTTGCGCCCGCCGACAAGGCGCAAGGCTATGTGCTCGCGTGCCAGGCGAAGGGGACGGGCACGCCGCTCGTGGTCGAAGCCTGATGCGCGAACGCAGCGACATTGCCGTGGGCCTGCTGGTCGCGTTCCTGCTGCTGTTCCCGTTCGGCTATCTCGTGCATGTGTCGCCCCGCTTTCCGGGTAGCCTCGCTGGCGGGATCATCGGGATCGCAGCGCTCGTGCTGATGCTGCT
>NZ_JNAC01000151.1:0-1438 GCF_000722555.1 Sphingobium sp. DC-2
GGCCGTCATGCCGGCAAGCAAGGGGCCGGCTTCCTGGCCGGGAAGGAGGTGCAAACGACGCTGCTTGATGTCGCGCAGGCGCGGCGCGAAGCGGTAGCCGAAGAAGGGCATAAGGCCGAACACATGGTCCGATGCACCGCCTGTATCGGTGTAGTGCTCCTCGATTGTCAGGCCGGTCTGCTGATACAGCAAGCCATCCAGCACATAGGGAGCTTCGCCGGCGGTCGCCGCGATTACCCGGGTCGCGAAGGGGTCATATCGATCCGAGACATGGGTGTAGAAGGCAACGCCCGGTTCGTTGCCGCTGCGCGCGTTGATGTCGCCGATTGCGGCGCCACGGCCCCCGGCATGGAATTGCTGTCCGTCGCTCGACGAGGTGGTGCCGTCTCCCCACAGCGCGGCGAGCGGCATGGCGCGATGGGCGTCGATCAGCCTTCCCAGCGCTTCACCATAGGCGGCCTCGCTGATGTGCCAGTCGTGGAGATGGGCGAGCTGGCGCAGGCTTGCGCCTCGGCAGGTTTCCGCCATGCGTGTGAGGCCGAGATTGATGCCATCGGCAAGGATGACGGTGAGCAGCGCATTGCGGTCGTCGGCCTCCCGGCCCGAACGCCGATGGATGAAGCATTCGCTGAACCCGGTCCAGGCATCGACCTCAAGCAGGAGATCGGTGATCTTCACGCGCGGCAGTCGGTCATAGGCAGCGCGACGGGCAATCTCGGTGGCGGGTGGCGTTGCCGCTTTCAGCGGCGAGATGATAAGGCCGCTTTCGTCAAGCCTGACCTGGGGCAGCTCGCCCTGTCGGGCGAGGACCGTCACCTGTTCGATCGCCGTGTCGAGCCTGGCGCGCCTTTCCTCGATATGACGATCGAAGTCCGTTTCGATGGCGAGCGGCAACGGCCCCTTCTCGCGAAGCGCGTCGAAGGTGGCCGGCGGGATGAGGTAGCTATCGAAATCGCGGAACTGGCGGCTTCCCGAGACCCATATGTCTCCCGCTCGCAACCGCTCCCGTAGCTGGGACAAGGCGCATAGTTCATAGGCGGCGCGATCGACGATGCCGTCCCGCAGGACGAACGGCCGCCATGCGGAGGGCACAAAGCGCAGCGGCACGCGATCAGGCAAGCGCCGTTTGCCGGTCCGGTATAGCTCCGCGATGATGGTAAGCGCCGACAGGAGTCCCTGCACCGCACCGGCGCCGCGAAATTCGAAGGTGTTGAGAAAGGCACCGGCAAAGAGCTTCACCGTGCGATGCCGCTCGATCAATTCAGCGGTGCGATCGACGGTTTCCGGTCGCCCGAGTACTTCGGCCCGCGCGACCGCCACGGCGAAGCGCTGCCAATCCAGCGCCTCGATCTGCGCCAGAGAGTCCACACCGTTGGTGCGCGCTTCGATGGGCTCTGTTGCAAAGATTGGCGGCAGTCAGAGGTAGGCTGTCGCTCTG
>NZ_JNAC01000152.1:0-1145 GCF_000722555.1 Sphingobium sp. DC-2
CCAATCTCCGCCAAGCATGCTCAAGCTTCACGATTTTTGCAACAGAGCCGCCGCGTGAGCCGCCTCAATCCGCCGACGTTGGCGCCACCCGTGATGGGCCTCTACGCCCAGGTCATGGTGGCGCCGACGGGCCGCCTCGCCTTCGTCGCCGGACAGGTGGCGCTCGATGCCGAGGGCCGGTTCGTCGGCACCGGCGACCATCGCGCCCAGGCGCTGCAATGCTTCGCCAATATCCGCGCGGCCGTCGCGGCGGTCGGCGCGGCGCCCGGCGACATCGTCAAGATGACGATCAACGTCGTCGATCACCACGCCGATCTGATCGGTCCGATCTTCGACGCCGGACGCGAGGTCTTCGGCGCCGACTGGCCGATCACCGCGAGCACGCTGCTAGGCGTCGCGGCGCTCGGCCTGCCCGAATGGCTGATCGAGATCGACGCGATCGTCGCGCTGCCCGGCTAAGTGTGAGGCGCTCCACGCTGACGCGACCGGCGGGATGGGTGACATCCGCGGGGCTATAGGTGCACCGGTCGCTCCGCAATCCCACGCTTGGATAGTCGCCGCGCCTATGCGAGGAGGCGGGGCGATCGGAGGAACATGTCCAGCCACGCCTATCACCTGTTCGGCCTGCGGCTGCACTCCGAAATCGCGCTGCCCGAGCTTTCACCGGCGCCTGACGGCGCACCGGCCGATGTCGAGATCGTCCGCGCGCCGGTGCCGCATCCCGATGGTGGGCCGACGGTGATCGGCCTTTCGATCGGCACGCAAGGTGCCATCATCGCGGTTCGCGACATCGGCCGCTACCGCATCGCGGACGGTGCGCGCATCGAGATCGATGCCGATCCCGGGGCCAGCGAGCGCAACACGCGCCTGTTCCTGCTCGGCTCGGCGATGGGGGCGTTGCTCCACCAGCGCCGCATGCTGCCCCTCCACGCCAATGCGATCGACATGGGCGGCTACGCCATCGCGGTGGCCGGCCCGTCGAAAGCCGGCAAGTCGACCCTCGCCGCGGCTTTTCTGGACCGCGGCTACCGTTTGCTGAGCGATGATATCTGTGTGGCGACGCGGAATGGGAATGGCGGCTTCGGGGCCCAGCCCGGGGCTCTGTTGCAAAAATCGTGAAGCTTGAGCATGCTTGGCGGAGATTG
>NZ_JNAC01000154.1:0-1160 GCF_000722555.1 Sphingobium sp. DC-2
TCCCCCGGTGGCAGCTGCCACCACTGACGGAGCGCGGCCCTGGGCCGCTCGATCCTATGTGGCAGCTGACAGACTACGAAGCGCGCGGCCCTGGCCGCTCATTTTGGCGGCGGCTTGCATGATTTTGTGCTGTTCGTCGCACCCATCGGGATTTTCTTCCTCAACAGGCGCATTCGCTAATCGCAAAGGCCGGGCGGTGGCAGCTGCCACCGCCCCCAAGTTTGCGGGGAGCGCGGGAGTGAAGCGCGCTCCCCGTGCCGTCATGCCGCTTGGCTTTCGCTATCGGCGGCATCGGGCAAGGCAGAGGGTCGAAGGGCGGGGGGCAGGATGCGCCGCCCCGCAAGGCGCTCGTTGACCGTCACGGCAAGATCAGAGCGCTTCATGGTCTGGCAATTCTCTGCGGCGTCGTTGCCGCAACCTTCGGCCAGCAGCTTCAAGAGCGTGGCCTTGCTAAGCTGGTCATAGAATACCTGATTAGGTTCCCACTTGTCGGCCATGTTGATCTGCGCGGCTCCGACGATCTGCGCCAGCTGGCGGTCGCGGTCGCTGTGGAACGAAAGGCTCGTGATCTGCGAGGCAACGCAGTAGGCCAGCAGCCGCAATTTCGCTTCGCTGTCCATCTGGCGCATGTCGTCCAGCGTGGGTGTTTCGGCCAAGCGGTCAAGATCGGCCCTTGCGATCTCGTCAATGTCGGCAATCGTGGAATGGCCCATGACCGCATCGTCAACATGGAAGCGGTTCTTCTCGGCGGTGATTTCGGCGGCTTGTTGCCACGAATAAGCGTTGCCGCGAACCTGCCCCAAGAGGCCCGTTAAGAGCACGTCCAGCGCCAGCTCCGGGTCGCTGGCAAGGGCTTCCCGAACCGCCATCGTGCGGATGCCGCCCAGCTGATCCATGACTTTCTGCGAGTAGTCGGGGCGAGGAGGCTTGGGGCCATCGGCGGCGGTGCCCTTGGCGGTGCGGGTGAACGCGACCTGTTCGATACCGTCATGGCCGATGAAGACGATAAGCGAGTGCTCGGCCTTCTGCTCGGCGGTGAAAACGCGGCAAGCCGATACGATAGCGTCCTGTTTGCGGGTCAGGGCGCGCAACTCGTCGTCATAGTCGTGATCGTCCTCGTCCACCTCGCTTTCCCGCTTGGCGATTGCCGCCTCGATCTC
>NZ_JNAC01000155.1:0-530 GCF_000722555.1 Sphingobium sp. DC-2
GCCTATGTCCGCCGCGTGTTGAAGCTGGCGGCGCTGCACCCGACCATTCTCAAAGCCTTCCAGAAAGACGAAATCGGCATGGGCGCGGCGCAGGCTTTCGCGCTGACAGACGATCAGGACCGCCAGCTTGAGGTTTTCAAGCGCACCGGCGACAACGCCCACCAAATCCGCGCCATGCTCACCCAGGAGAAGGTTGCCGATACCGACAAGCATTTTCGCATTGTAGGCGAGGAAGCCTATTGCGCCGCAGGCGGCACCTTCACCACCGATCTTTTCGGAGAACGTCGCTATTGCGATGATGCGGGCCTTGTCATGGACCTTGTGCAAGATCGGCTCGACGCCATCGCCAAGGCGGCGCGCGAAGATGGCTGGCGCGATGCAGAAGGGCAGCTCTACCGGCCTGATTCCTACTGGATGCGCGGCCATCTGGAACCCGCTGGCGAGCGCCATCCGACCGAGGAAGAAACCGCGCAGCTGGTCGAGATCGAGGCGGCAATCGCCAAGCGGGAAAGCGAGGTGGACGAGGACGA
>NZ_JNAC01000156.1:0-712 GCF_000722555.1 Sphingobium sp. DC-2
TCCCCCGGTGGCAGCTGCCACCACTGACGGAGCGCGGCCCTGGGCCGCTCAAACTATTGCGGTCGCTTTAAGAAGGAGAACCAGCGGCGGCGTGGGGGCTTTGCGACAATGGGAGGATCGATCTGATCTCCGCCAGCTTCATTCCAGAAGGCTTGCCAGCGTTCTGATTCAGCGCGGAGAGCTGCGGCGCGCTCATCAACCGCCCGCAAGCGTCTATGATAATCGTGAGGGGACCTGCTCATGAAAACGCTGTGAGCCTGATTGGATAATGGATGGTGGTGTTCCAGGGTTAATGCCGGAATTATCAACGCAAGGCATGGGGTTAGAGATCAAAGCCCGGAGAGCGCGAAGCACGCGGCGATCGAGCCAACCAGAGCGATCAGGAGAACGGGACGCCTCGGCGCTGCACTGACGGTGATGGTCGCGCCGGCGCAGGCCCATAGCAAGGTGGCGGCGGGACCGGCCCGGTAGATCAGGAAGCCGATATAGCTGTTCGGCAGGAACTGCGGATAATCGACAATCAGGCGTGCGACGATCCCGCCGCCTGCGAGAATGAGCGCGGCGATCAGCCATGCCGCGATTGCCTCGATGCGCGGCGATGCACTGTGCCTGGGCGCGGCCTGCATCGTCGTTCGCGTCGCATCATTCATGCTGATCTTCCCTTATAGGCCCAGTCGGCCCGAAGCTGCGATTTTGGCCAGGTTGAAGAACG
>NZ_JNAC01000157.1:0-1449 GCF_000722555.1 Sphingobium sp. DC-2
GTCCCTTTTGCGCGCCGATTGGGGGTACCGATTGGACGCCGATTGACAGGGCATGAGGGCCGCCTGTTAGGATAATGCCGTCCCAACAGGCACCTCCCTGGCGAAGGCAGCTACGGATCGGGCCTAAGGCGATGGCCCAGGCATCATGAATAGAAATCATGATAGTCTGCTATTTGCGGATCACGGCCGTTCATGATGGCCAGCCCTTCTCCGAGCATGGCCGCAGGCCCAACCCTTGAACCGATGGGCACATAAGCGCAGCTGCCCGCGCGATCCGATCTCGATCCCGAACCCTTATTAGAATGGCTGTGACGGCTTGCCGTCTGCCGCATCCGCGTCACTGCCGCGCTTCATCGCCGCACGGACTCGCTCAGCCGTGCGTTCAATATGCTTTTGGATTAAATCGAGCGCGAGTTCCTCGTTCCGCGCCAACACCGCACGCACCATGCGGCTGTGATCGTCATCCGCGCCCCGCGCGTCGCGACGGCCGCCGCCTCCCGCTTCGGAGCTGAGCAGGCGGTAGCGCTCACTCTGATCATAAAGCACGTTGTGGAGCCGCAGCAGCCATTCCGACCGGCAAGCGGAAATCAGCGCGGCATGGAATTCACGGTGCCGCCGTGTCCATTCGATCGATTCTGGAGCGGTCGCGTCGCCAACCTTGCGAGCAGTGCGCATCAGCCGATGATGCGCGGCAAGCACCTCGCTCTCCCATTCGTCGTCACCGCGCTCCATCGCTTCCCGGAGCGCTTCCCGCTCGACGAAGATGCGTACACGGGTCACGTCGTTAAGTTCTTTGAGCGTGACCTCCGCTGCGCGGAAACCACGTTGGTCGGCAAACGATACCAAGCCTTCGGGAACGAGCCGCGAAAGCGCCTCGCGCACGGCTCCCGGCGTGACGGAATATCGCTGCGACAGTTCGGGGATCTTGAGGCGCGCGCCCGGCGCGATCCGGCCCGACATCAGGTCGGCCCGCAGCTGCTGGAGCAACGCCGCGTTCAGGCTCATCTTGCCATTGCGCAAGCGATCCAGCGGGCGAAGCGGGGGGGATTCGGAACCTTCGGTTTTCTTGACTGCTACCGGCCCCATCTATTCACCCATCTGCGTCGGCCTTCCAAAACCCTGGCCGGAACGCCAGCATTGGTACTGGGGCATCCATGAATGTCAAACTTCTATTTTAGGGAAGAACTCATATTTCCTTGTGCGATGCCGTTTGAGCTGGAGTGATGCATGGGCAGCCGCAATGCGTAGCCAATCCGATATGCAGTGCTGGCTCCCGGGGTCAGGGTCGGCTTGCCGATCAGCCCCACAAAACAGATTGACCGCCTTACCGTACGATCGTACTATGAAGTGGGTCGCGACGCCCTCATTACCCGCGCGTCCTCATGCCTGAATGTCTATATGAACCGCGCCGGGTTTGTCGGAGGCTCCAACTCCTGAGAAGGTGGAGCC
>NZ_JNAC01000158.1:0-606 GCF_000722555.1 Sphingobium sp. DC-2
TGTCGATTATGCTTCGGGAACGAAAGGGCGGGTGCCCTTGGTGTTCCCCCCCGGTGGCAGCTGCCACCACCGGCAAGGCGCGGCCCAGGGCCGCACATTTAGCGGCTAGAGAATGGCGAGAGCGAGAACCGCAACGATTGATCCGCACAATGCGGACAAGAGCATCAGGCGTGTCGTCGCGGCATTGATCGCGATCGCAGCGCCGGCACAGGCCCATAGCAGCGCAATCGTGGGTCCAGCGCGGTAGATAAGGAAGCCGATATAGCTGTTCGGCAGGAGCCGCGGATAATCGACGATCAGGCGTGCAACGATACCGCCGCCTGCGAGAATAAGCGCGGCGATCAGCCATGCCGCGATTGCCTCGACGCGCGGCGATGCACAGTGCCTGGGCGCGGCCTGCATCGTCGTTCGCATCGCATCATTCATGCTAATCTTCCCTTATAGCCCTGACCGTCACCCGAATGGGCGGAGACGGCTTTGCTGGCTCCGTGGAGCCGCGCGGCGCAGCCGTGGGGTGGAATAGGGCAGGTTCCCGGCTCCGATCATTTGCACTTGTTGGCCCAGTCGGCCCGAAGCTGCGATTTTGGTCATCTTGGAGAACACGTC
>NZ_JNAC01000159.1:0-709 GCF_000722555.1 Sphingobium sp. DC-2
CAGGCTCATAACCTGAAGGTCGTAGGTTCAAATCCTACTCCCGCAACCAACGTCGGTATAACTCCGGGAAGCAATGTTATACCAACAGGGGAAGCCAGCCCCCGCAACCAACGTCAGTATAATTCAGAAGATTGTTATACTGACGGGGCATCGGGTCCCCGCAACCAACGTCAGTATAACTCTTTAGTGATAACAATCTAAAGCTTCCAAATAGCCTTATAGCTCGAAGAACGGGATGTTCGTTGATAGGGTGACGGCGAGAACCTCAGCAGCCTCATTGACGCGAGGTGCCGGCCTATTGTAGCCATCCGGTGAAGCTTACGACTACCCACAAGTCGTTAGTTCGGTACCGCTCTGGATATCGAGGTGCCTTAGAGCGTGTTTGAGAAGGATTCCCAAGGCGGCTTTGGCATGATTCATAGGGCGTCGGACCAACGACGCGAGCCGCCGCCCGATGCCGAAGAGAAAGCCGCCAGTGAGGCGGCGCTACGATACCGATCTGACCGACGGCCAGTGGGACCTGATCGCGCCCATGATCCCGGATGCGCGGCTCGGCGGGCGACCGCGAAAGGCCACCTCGCGCGAGCTGGTCAACGCCGTTCTCTACTTCCTTCGGGCGGGTTCTGCCTGGAGGCTGCCGCCGCATGACCTGCCGCCGTTGTCAACGGCGGTCGGATTTTAGGCCAGCGCGGCGGAGTAAAAGCAGGCC
>NZ_JNAC01000160.1:0-6068 GCF_000722555.1 Sphingobium sp. DC-2
CAGAGCGACAGCCTACCTCTGACTGCCGCCAATCTTTGCAACAGAGCCCGCCGCCCAGCACCCGGAAGGCCTGCGTCAGTGCGTCGAACAACATCTCGTGCGTTTGCAGCAGATAGGCTCGCGTGATGAACGCCCGACTGTGGGAGAGCTTGGTATGGGCCACCTGCAGCTTGGTAGGCCGGCCATTCAGAAGGGCGTAATCTTCACTCCAATCGAACTGAAAGGCCTCACCGGGCTGGAAGATCAGCGGTACGAATGTGCCGCGCCCACTGGTTTGCTTTTCATATTGGCGTTCGGTCTTCCACGAGCGGGCGAAGGCGGCAACACGGCTGTATGATCCCTCGTAGCCCAGCTTAACCAGATCTGCATGTAGCTGCTTGGCTGTTCGCTTCTGTTTGCGCGACTTGCCAGATTCCACCCGCAGCCACGTCGTCAGTTTTTCTGCAAACTGATCAAGCTTGCTCGGCCGTTTGGGAACCTTGAACGTCGGCTCCACCGCGTCATCGCGCAGATATTTGCGGATCGTGTTGCGCGATAATCCAGTCCGCCGCCGGATCTCGCGAATGGGGATGCCTTGCCGAAAATGCCAGCGGCGGATCACACTGAGTAGGTCCATGTCGATCACTCCGATGCCTCCTGACTGTCAGCCAGGGGCGAGGAAAACATGGGTCAATTCTCAGTGAAAACTTATAACCCTCCCGGGTCACTTCTCAGTGCAACTCAACAGAGTCCCGCAGAATGTTGATGGCCGCGCGAAACGCGATCTCGTCTTCGCTCATGCTGCCCTCTCTGGTTGGTGCGCATCGCCATCCCTAGCGCATTGGAGTTGAACGCGTAACCGACGCTAGGCGATCTGCCCGTCAAAGAAGATGGGTGCGCCAGCGGACCGACGCCCCGTCCCCGTCGCGATGGAACGCGGTGGAATTATGCCCATTCCGCTCGGGTCGCTAATCATAGACGCCGAGGGCGATGAGGCGCTCCGTTTCGAGGTGCGGGATGATCTCGTAGTCGTCGCTCTTCCAGTGATAGTCGCCGTTGGAGATGTCCCCCAATGTGGCCCAGCTGCCGTCGGCCCAGAGTGCGATATCGTCGCAGCTGCGTGTTGCTTCGTTGGTCATGATTTCCTCCATCCATCAGAGGCCGGTGCCGGGGTCATGCGAGACGCGTCCGGGGCAAGGACCGCACGCTTGCGGGCGGTAGGCCCATTCCAGTCGGGACGTTTCGTCGGAATCAGCCGTGGCGAGAAGCCGGTCGAGCCGCTCGACATAGCCGGCGACGCCCTCCTCCGCGGCGCGCCTGCGGATGGCCGGATTGGCGAGGCGTTCGCGGATCGTTTCGATCGGGATTTCGCCGACGCTGTCGGGGCGCAGACCGAGGCTTTCGAGCAGCGCGTAGGCGTTGCTCGAAGCGAGGTCGAGCTCGAGGCCGAGGTCCGAAGTGAGCGCCATCCGCATGTGGATCGTGCCGGCCCGCTCGCAGCGGTAGACGCTGATCCGCCGGCTTCGGAATTGGGCTTCCTCGACGACGCTGATGACATCGGGCGCGAAGTCGAAGACCTTGGCGAGAGCGGCGAGCGCAAGCGGGCAGACGCGGGCTTCGAAATGATAGGACAGGAACGCGTCCTCGGCCGCGTCGGGATCGAGCAGCACTGTGCCGATGCGCACGCTCTCCTCGCGCAGATAGGTGCGCAAGGCGGCGAGCTGGCGGGCGTTGATCGTGGCGGTCGGGCCGTCCAGGTCGTCGGCGGCCGTGGCGATGCGGAATGTGATGGACATCTCGTCCTCCCTTGTTGAACCGCACCCCCCATCCCCCTCCCCTTTGCCGCTCCGGCGGGCCGCCGTCCCACGCAGAAAAGAGGAGAGGCCCCGGCTGCGAGCCGGAGCCTCTCCGAATGGGCGTCATGCCCGGCGTTCGACACGCTGCTGGGCGAGACGGACGATGTGCAGCGGGATGCCGGCCTGCCGCAGTTTCTGGGCGAGGTTCTGCTGGATGCCCGATCCTTCGCAGATCACCGCTTCGACCGGCTTCAGGTTCAGGATGCGGTCGTTGCGGACGAAGGCGGCGCGGTTGCCCTGGCTGCGATCGAGGCGGAACTGGATGACCTTGACGCCGCGCGCTGCGGCCCAGGCGTGCGCCACGGCATCGCAACCCTTGGCCTGCGCGGTGGTCGCCAGGATCATTTCCGGGATGCGCGCCTTGATGCTGTCGAGCCCCTTCCACAGAAGCTCGCCATCCTCCCAGGCCTGACCGCCGGAGAACGCGACGACAGGACCCTCAGGGGCGAACTGCTCGCGACGCTCCCGGGCGCGGGAGGCGAGATAGTCGCGGGCGTCGATCATCGAGGCGTTGAGCGCGCTCGACACCCGGCTGCCACGCACCGGCGAGAAGGGCTTGCCGGTCTCGACGCGGTACATTTCGGCGGCATGGTCGCGCATGCACTCCATCGCCTCGCGGCACCCCTGCAGCGTCTGGCAGAGGAGCTGGGTGTCCTCCAGCTCGGTCGCGTAGATCTCCGACGGGTCATAGGCACGGGCGAGTTCGCCGAGCTTCTTGGCGGCGTCGTCCTCGCGGCCTTCGATGCGCTTGGCGACGACGTGGAAGCTGTTGGCGAAACCCCAGACGAGGTCGGTCGCAAACGGCTCCATACGCGTGTCGCGCAGCACGTCGAACATGGTCTGCATCATCATCTCGACGGCGGCTCGCACCTGCTCCGGATCGGGCATGTCGAGCGCTTCCGGCGCATCGACGATGCTGAGCTTCGCCATCTCGCTATGCTCGATGAACGCGCCTTCATAAGTCTCGGTCAGATCCTCGTTCACACGCGCTGCCGCGATGTGGCTGGCAAGATCGGCGAAGTTGTTGAAAGAAGTCATAAGTGCCTCCGAACAAGTCGATCTCTCATCCGGGATTGGATGAAAGATGAAGTCTCATCGGATGAGCCGGCGGGCTTTTGTCAGGGACGCGGGGCTTGTCCCCGCGCCGCGCAGCGGGGCGTGGGGGAGCCGATTTTCCTGGGTCCAGAACGGAGCGAAGCGAAAGTGGCGGTCCCATGAAAATTGGGGGTACCGCGCATCCTTGAGAAAAGGCCTTAGGCTCATCAGACTATGGCGATGAAGCTTGTCTGATACCGAGATGTTAGAGAGAGAATTCGATTTGCCCCGGCCGCGCTGCGGGCGGGTTAACAGCAAATCGGCTCTCGCTGTTCTGGTCGGAAACGCTGGAGCACTCCCCGAAAGGGACTGTCAGGTGAGAAATCGCAGATTCGCTTCGAGGCACGGCTCGTACCAAAGTGTCGATCACAGTTACCGCCGCTCGCATGCCCGAGCGAATCCTCGGTCTGTCTGTGTTATGGTCGGAGTCGCAACAAGCGACATGGCGGCGCGGCCCGGGATCGTTCGGACAGACCACCTGTCGAAACCGCTGCGCCACGAGGTCAGTTATGAACGAGGAAATGATCCGCGAAGCGGCGCGCGCGCTCGCGGCGAGGCTCAAGCATTTGTTGGATGAAAGCCTGGCAGGTGAGATCCGGCTGACCCGTGACGAGGCCGTGCTTGCGCAGGGTTTTGCTGAAAGCGTTGCGGACCTGCTGTCCCCCTCGAGCGACGTAAAATAGGATGGCAGAAGAACCGCACGATGATCAGGAGGACGGTTCCGCGCATATCGCCGGGATCTCCGAAGATGGCATCTCGGTGATGATTGATGGCGAGCAGCGCCTTATGGGCTGGTCGGCGGTCTCTGGCATCACCAGCGGTGTATCAAAGCGCGACGACAACATGGTTTTCGTCGCGATTGCGATCGACGCCGCAGATGGCGAGCGCAGCCTTCTCGTCGCCCAGGATCATCCGATATGGACCGAGCTGGTCGAACTGCTCCATCTTTGCCTGCCCGTAGCGCCTTTGGAAGCGTGGGCAGCGGGAACAGCAGCGTTCCCTGGTGCCTACACGCTGTACCGGCGCCCGACAGTCGGATGATAGGGGCGGCGCCGGAGCGCCGCCCGATCGATTAGAAGAAATCGATCTTGTCGGCGATGATTTCGCAGCCGTAGCGAGTGACCCCGTCGCGGTCTTCCCAGCTCGAATAGTGGAGCCGGCCGGTGATCGCGACGACGTTGCCCTTCTCGCGGGTGGCGGCGCCTCTGCCGAGACCGTTGAAGCAGGTGACCTTGTGGAACTCGGTCTCCTTGGCGGTGTAGCCGGTGGCCTCGTCGACATAGGTCTTGCCGTCCTTGAGCTTGACGCGGTCGGTGGCGACGATGAGGGTGGTGACGGTGCCGCGGGTCTCGGGATCCTTGGCGACCCGGCCGGTGATGTTGACGTTGTTCATGGCGGTGCTCCTTGGTGGGTCCGACGGCCTTCCCGCCGGTGACACCGAAGGAGCGGCGTGCGGTGTCGCATCGCACCGGAGCGCAAGCGGAGGGGAACCTGCGTGAGGGAGCTGGCGCGGGCAGCCGCGTAGCGGCAACTCGGGCGACCGTAAGCGGGTTGCGATGCGACGCCGTCTCGCCGCAGGTGTCACGTGGCAGGCGACGGAAGGCCTTCGGACCTGCCGGGGATTTGCGCTGCCGCGACGTCACCGATCTCCGGAATCGCGGAGAGGTTCGGCCGACCCGCGGGGCCTTCGGCCCCTGCTGCAATCACCGCGTGAGGCTAAGGGGTGCGATCGATCTGGCCCACCCGGCGCGCGTCGAAGGCGGCGAGCCATTTGGTCCGAACGAGATCGTACAGGCCGGCGGGGAGAAGCCCGTAGGCGACATTGGCGTCCGCATCCCCGGGAACCGGGCGGAGATCCGGACCAGGCCATTGGAAGCGGTTCGCCTCGGACAGGACGATCCAGGAGCGCGCGTCGTCGAGGCCGAGCCGGGCCTTGGTCCCGGCCGGAATCTCGACGGCCAGGCGTTCGTCGGCCGGCGGCGTGTGGGTCACCGGGAGCACCGTGACGATCTCGCCGCCGCTTTTGGTCGTCGTCGCCAGCAGAACGGCGCAGGGCCGGTCCTTGCTGCCGTCTTCGCTCCCGGCCTTGGCTTCATGACTCCAGAGGAATGAGTATCGGATGACGAGGTCTGGAACCGGCTTGGGAAGCGGCATCAGCTATGCCGGAACTCGTCGTCGTACTGCGTCGCTTCGGCCGGCGCGCGGGCGGCAGCGATGGCGGCGCGATCCTCGTCGGTGAAGTCGCCAAGCGCGAGCACCTCGCGGTCGCGGCTCTTGAGCCGCTGATATTCGGCGTGCGACATGAGCACGAGGCTGTCATGGCCGTGATGGGTGATGGTAAGCGGGCTCTCCAGCGCACGGCGGCTGATCCGGCCGAACGACTTCGACACCTCGACGGAACTGACGGACTGGGGCATGGCGATTCTCCTATCCGGAAAATACGGAGTTTCCGGAGAGATTGCAAGGTCTACGTGCGCAGTGCGGGCCACTGCGGAACAAGAACAGGGCCCGCTTCGCAGGCGCGAAGCGAGCCCCGTGAGGGACCGCGCGCCTGACGAAGGCGCGCGGTCGGGGAGAGGCGGTGCGACCGATCAGTCGGCCATCTCGGGCGTGCGGCGCTTGCGGCCACCGGCGCCGGCAGGCTCGCCGCCGAACGCGCCGTCGGCCGAGGAGTCGCCCAGCCCGTCGCCACCGGCCGGAGCGGCAGGCGCTTCGGCGCCGGGCAGCGGCGGCAGGCCATCGTCGGCCGCCACCGTGTCGGTGGGCGCATCGCGGCGACGGGTCGGCCGCGACCAGACGATGTTGTACGAGCCGTCCTCTTGGCGGAAGGCCGAGATGTAGAGCGGCTTGTCGAGGCTCGGGTCCTCGATCTTGCCGTTGAGGAAGGTTTCCCCGGTCGAGTTGGAGGCCAGTTCGAAGAGCGCGCCGACCTGGACCCACTGGCGGGCGGCCGACAGCGCGAGGATCTCGAACTTGGGCGCGCGCGGGTTGGTCGACTGGACGGTGCGCAGGGCGATCACGATGGCCACGGTGAGCGTCGAGATCTTGCCAGTGTAGGTGCCGCTGGCGTTCTGGGTGATGGTACCGATGGCTCTGTTGCAAAGATTGGCGGCAGTCAGAGGTAGGCTGTCGCTCTGC
>NZ_JNAC01000161.1:0-625 GCF_000722555.1 Sphingobium sp. DC-2
CATGACGGCCGAACCGATCGCATTGGGTCATGTCGCGGCGCATTGGGATGAACTGCTGCGGTTCGCCACATCGATACGCACCGGCACCGCCACCGCTTCGGCGATGCTTCGCCGCCTGTCCGCCTATCCGCGACAGAACGGACTGGCCCTCGCGATGCGCGAGCTGGGCCGCCTCGAACGCTCGATCTTCATGCTCGACTGGCTGCGCGACATTGATCTGCGCCGGCGTACCCAGGCGGGCCTCAACAAGGGCGAGGCCCGCAACGCGCTCGCACGCGCGCTCTTCTTCAACCAGCTCGGCGAATTGCGTGATCGGCGGTTCGAGAACCAGACCTATCGCGCCTCCGGCCTCAACCTGCTCGTCGCCGCCATCATCCTGTGGAACACCCGCTATCTCGAAGTGGCGCTGGCTGATATCGGCACGCCCGACGAAATCGCACGTCACGTCGCGCCATTGGGCTGGGAACATATCTCGCTCACCGGCGACTATAGCTGGAATGTTGAAGATCGGCCCGATCCGGATGTCCTGCGGCCACTGCGCGCCATCAGTTCGTTGCTCGCCGCGTAACGTTCACCATACGTTCGCGCTTAGCGTGCGGATGCGTCACTTTCGTGTAGTCACCCC
>NZ_JNAC01000162.1:0-62030 GCF_000722555.1 Sphingobium sp. DC-2
CAATCTCCGCCAAGCATGCTCAAGCTTCACGATTTTTGCAACAGAGCCGTCGAATCTCCATCCTTGCGTGTCTCATTTCGTGCCTGCCAGATTCTTCATCATCCCGCGTGGCCGACAGGTGCGCCCGCGACCAGCGCTTGTACGGCTCAGCCGTCATCCCCGAGAGTTAGCGCACGAACGCCACCGTGTCCCAGACAGGGGATCCGGTGCGTCTTGCCCCCCGCCGGCTCGGCCGTCAGCTTACACCATGCTTGATAATCCAGGGCTGCTGAGCGGGCGTGAGGCGTTGCGCCACCCCTCGCCAGTTCGGGGCTTGCCGTTAAGGGCCTTGGCTCACCTCCGATTCCTCCGCGCCGGGGCGATAGATGACAGCCGCTGCACATCTCTCCATAGAGGCCGACACCGACTGACACCCGTTGCGCCGACGCAAAATCCGGCCGCGCCCTTGGCAATCAGCCCGCTGGCACGGCGGTCGAACAGGTCAGTTGCTTGTCCGGCTTACAGATAGCGCCCGATCGCACTGCCCGGGCTCGGTCACGTCCTGAACTTCGGTGACGTTCAGGACGTGGCTGCGATCTCGATCGGTGGGCGGCCCAGCTTTTCGAGGGCGATCGCGTGACGGGCTAACCAACGACGGGATCTTTGACCCACCCCAAGGCATCGTGCAGCTCTGATATGTCGGCGTCGATGATCGCGTACAGGTCTTTATCTTCCTCGCGAAAGAACATGCGCGCCTTCGCTTCGTCTTCGGCAGGGGGAAGCATCGCTCCCAGGCGCTCCGGCCATTTCGCGTCTATGAATCTCATGAGCCGCTTCCAGGCCGCGGATCGGGTCTGATGGAGGCTCAGGACGGGAACGCCGTTTACTACAATCGCAAGGATCGTCACCTGCATGGTCACATACGCCCCCTCGATTTCGTCATGTTCGTGATGATCTTGCGGAGGAGGACAACGTCTAACCTCCTGGCAGCATGTTGTCGTGTTCTCGAGAACCCTCGCTAACCGGCCCGTCCGTCTGATGGCCTGCCATTCGAGCATTTCCTGTGAAGGCCAGTCCTGCAATCTCCCGCTTCCAACGCAAGCTGGGGAAGAAGGCGGGAACATGGGCCATGTACTGGCGGTAGCTATCGCCGTAGGTCGCGAGCGCGTATCTCTCCTCATGCTTAGCCAAACGAATGTACATCACCACCAGCACCGGAAACATGGCAAGCGTCAGAAGCGTCGGCCATTGTAGCAAGAAACCGAGCATGACGAGGATGAACCCTACGTATTGAGGGTGCCGCACCCGGGCGTAGACCCCCGTCATTGCCAATTCGTGTTTGCGCTGACTCGTGTGAAGCGCCGTCCACGCGATCGAGATTAGCCAAAAGCCTACACCAATCAGCACAAAGCTCGCGATGTGGAACGGGCCGAAATGCGGATTGATGCGCCAGCCGAACATCATTTCCAGGATGTGGCCAGCATCGTGGCTCCACCAGTCGACGCCGGGGAAATGCGACTGGAGCCACCCCGACAGCAGGAAGATGGTGAGCGGGAAGCCATACATTTCGGCGAAGAGCGCGACGATGAACGCACTGAACGCGCCGAAGCTGCGCCAGTCGCGCCGCGTTGCCGGCTTGAAGAAGCTGAACGCAAAGAGGATGAAAACGGCGGCATTGACCAGCGCGAGCCCCCACAGACCATAGCCATAGTCGGCGTGCGTCATCGCGACTCTCCTTCGATGCGGCCGTTGGGATTGGCCGGCAAGCCGGCGGGTGCCTGGCCGGGCTCATGGCCATGCTGATGCCCACCTTGGCCGTGGTGCATGAACAGGTGCATGAGCGGGCAGGCGAGCAGGATGAGATAGGGCAGCACACCCAGGAAGTGCGCGGTATGCTCGGTAATGAGGAAGAAGCTGGCGACGAGCAGGAAGCCGATCAGAACGATCTTGCCGCGCTTGCGCATGCGATGGTCATGTTCGCCCATATGCCGTTCTCTTCTAGTCAACGTCCAGCCTGCATAGGCTCGAGTCCAAGGAGCAAGGTATAAGTAGAGAGCGAAGTCCGAAGGGCATCGCGCAAGCATGGGTAAGGTGATCGATCGGATCGGCCACCGGTGTTCGCGCGACGCAACTGTCGGGAGCAGCAGTCGTGCTGCGGCTTTTGCGTATAGGCGTGCGGCGTCCGCGAATCAAAGCTGCGCTCACGAACATAATCGTGAGAGGCAGGCCCGCGTCCATGCACAAGAGAAAGAAACGGCACCATTCCCGCAACCAGTCCGGCGTGACCGTCCTCGAGCGCGAAGCAAGGATCGATCTGGCTAAGCGCCCGGCCGATGGTCTCGGCGTCGCCTTTCTCGGCGCATCGGGAACGGTCACAGGGTCGCGTTATCTGGTGGACGATGGTGAAACTCAGATCGTTGTCGATTCCGGCCTGTTTCAAGGACCCAGGGATCTGCGCCGCCTTAATTGGGCGCCAATTCCACCCGAAGTCGCCGATGTCGGCCAAGTCCTGCTGACCCACGCTCATCTCGATCACTCGGGCGCGCTACCGCGCATGGCGCGCCTGGGCTGGGACGGTACCGTCCTTGCCACCCGGGCGACCGCGGCCCTGTGCGAGCTCCTTCTTCCCGACAGCGGTCATCTGCAGGAAAAGGATGCGGAGTTCGCCAACCGGCACGGCTTCTCCAGGCACCAGCCGGCGCTGCCGCTCTACACCCAGGCTGACGCGCGTCTGGCATTGCAGCTCTTCCGGCCGATCGAGTTCGGAGCGTGGCATGCAGTCACGGACGGCATCAGGGTGCGCTATCATCGCGCCGGCCACATCCTCGGCGCGGCGTCGATCGAGATCGACTGGAAGGGGCGGACAATCCTCTTCTCAGGCGACATCGGCCGTTACGGCGATTCGGTGATGAAGGATCCCGAGCCGCCCGCGCGCGCCGACTATGTCCTGGTGGAATCGACCTATGGCGATCGGCGCCACGAGCAGGTCGATCCGACAAAGACGCTTGGAGATCATGTCGAACGATGCGTCGAGAGAGGAGGGACGGTGGTGATCCCGGCCTTCGCCGTGGGACGGGTCCAGTCGCTTCTCTATCATTTCTCGCGTCTGCGCGCGCAGGGACGCCTCCGCGACATCCCGATCTTCCTCGACAGCCCGATGGCGATCAACGCGAGCGGGCTGATGTGCGATTTCATGGACGAGCATCGCCTGGCCCGCGCCGAGTGCGAAGCGGCGTGCAGCGTCGCGCACTATGTGCGCGAAGTGGAGGAATCCAAGGAACTCACCGCCAACCCCGCCCCAAAGGTCATCATCTCGGCCAGCGGAATGGCAACGAGCGGCCGCGTGCTCCACCATCTCAAGCGCTTCGCGCCGGATGGGAAGAACCTCATCCTCTTCTCGGGCTTCCAGGCGGCGGGCACCCGCGGCGCCGCCATGATCGGCGGCGCCCGGACGATCAAGATCCACGGCGAGTATATCCCGGTCGAAGCCGAGGTCGCCAACCTGACGATGCTCTCGGCGCATGCCGACAGCGACGAGCTCATGCGCTGGCTCGGCTCGCTGCACGAGGCCCCGCGCCACGTCTATGTCACCCATGGCGAGCCGACCGGCGCCCACGTCCTGGCGAAGCGTGTCTCGGAGGAACTGGGCTGGGCATGCAGCGTACCGGCGCTGGGTAGCTGGGGCATGCTCGCGTGAAGCCCGGGATCATCGAGAACGCCGAAGCAGAGTCTGTCGCGACGACGCTGCGGGCACGCCGCATCGGCCTGTCGGGTGCCGGTAGCGATCTGATCGCGGTCATGCGCCACGACTGTCCCGTCTGCCGCTCGGAAGGTCTTGCGTCCCGCGCGCAGGTCGCGCTGCGCGCCGGCGGGCGGGAAATCGTCGTCTCGCTGCTGCACAGTTCCGCGGAGGCTCCAGCGCCCGGCGAGATCGGCCTCTCGGAATCCGCATGGCAGCGGCTCGGCGTCAGCGAGGGCGATCCGGTCGAGATCGCGCACGCCCAGCCTCTCGCCTCGCTCGCCGAAGTGCGTCGGCGTATCTATGGCAATCGTCTCAGTGACGGGGCTTTTTCAGCGATCATCACCGACATCGCCGAGCGACGCTATAGCGATGTCCATCTCTCGGCATTCGTCACGGCCTGCTCGGCGGTCCCGCTCGATACGGACGAAACGATCAGCCTGACCAGGGCGATGGTCGATGTCGGCGAGCGATTGCAGTGGCCCGGAACGGTCATCGTCGACAAGCATAGCGTCGGTGGATTGCCGGGCAATCGCACCACGCCGATCATCGTCTCGATCATGGCCGCGGAGGGCCTGATCATGCCCAAGACATCGTCGCGGGCGATCACCTCGCCGGCCGGCACGGCGGACACGATGGAGGTGCTGGCACCTGTCGACCTCGACGTTTCCGCAATCCGCAAGGTGGTCGAGCGCGAAGGCGGCTGCATCGCCTGGGGCGGCGCCGTCAATCTCAGCCCTGCCGACGACGTGATCATCGGCGTGGAGCGCGTGCTCGATATCGATGCCGTCGGGCAGATGGTCGCCTCGGTGCTGTCCAAGAAAGTCGCGGCCGGTGCGACCCATCTGGTCATCGACATCCCGGTCGGGCCGACCGCCAAGGTCCGCGGAGCCGCTGCCGCCGATACGCTCGAGCGCGCGCTGAGCTCGGTCGCCCAAGCCTTCGGGCTTCGCACGCGCGTGATGCGCGGCCCCGGCGCGGAGCCGATCGGACGGGGCATCGGTCCGGCGCTCGAGGCGCAGGATATCCTTGCCGTGCTCCAGGGGCAGCCTGGCGCCGAGGATCTCGCCCACCGGGCCTGCGAGCTGGCGGGAGGACTGCTTGAGCTCGCGGACGCGGCCCCGGCCGGCGAAGGCTATGCGCGTGCGCGGGCGTGCCTCGAAAGCGGCCGGGCCTGGGCCAAGTTCCAACGTATCTGCGAAGCGCAGGGCGGCATGCGGGCTCCACCGGTCGCCCGGTTCCAACAGGATATGATCGCTCCCTATAGCGGCCGCCTGGTGAGTATCGACAATCGCAAGCTCGCGACGGTCGCGAAGCTTGCCGGCGCGCCGATGGCCAAGGCCGCCGGCGTCGCGCTGCAGTGTCGGCTGAACCAGATGGTGGATGCCGGGGCTCCCTTGAGCACCATTCATGCCGAGAGCCCGGGCGAGCTCGATTATGCGGCGGCCTATGCGGTGAGCGACGGGCCGATCTTCGGGATTGAAGCGCTATGAACCGTCCCGTGCTGTTCGCGCTGTCTGGCAGCGAGGCCCTGGCACAGCCGCTATCCGCCGCACTCGATGCAGAGGTCGGCACGATCGAGCATCGTCAGTTTCCCGACGGGGAAACCTATCTCAGGGTCGTAAGCGACATCAGCGACCGCGACGTCATCCTGCTGTGCAGTCTCGATCATCCGGACGCCAAGCTGTTGCCGCTGCTGTTCGCAGCCGACACCGCGCGCGATCTGGGCGCTCGCAGGATCGGGCTCGTCGCCCCCTACCTCGCTTACATGCGCCAGGACATTCGCTTCCATGCCGGCGAGGCGGTGACGTCGCGAACCTTTGCCGCGATCCTGTCCCGCCATCTCGACTGGCTGGTGACGGTCGATCCGCATCTCCACCGCTATCATGCGTTGTCGGAAATCTACCGCATCCCGACCCAGGTTGTTCATGCTGCGCGGCTTCTGGCCTCGTGGATCAAGCGCAATGTCGCTCGTCCGCTGATCATCGGTCCGGACCTGGAAAGCGAACAGTGGGTCTCGCAGGTGGCGGCCGATGCCGATGCTCCGTTTCTCGTGTGCGAGAAAATCCGGTCCGGCGACCGTGACGTCACCATCTCGATTCCGAATGCCCCAGCGTTTCTCGATCGCCAGCCGGTGCTGGTCGACGATATCGCCTCATCCGGCCGGACCCTCGCCGAGGCGGCGCGCCAGCTGGTCGGCATGGGGTTCGCGCGACCGGATTGCGTGGTCGTGCATCCGCTTTTCGCCGGCGATGCAGCGCAAGTCCTGGGTGGGCTCGTCGAGAGGATCGTGAGCACGAACGCTGTTGCGCATACCTCTAATGATATCGACGTGATGCCGGCGATTGCGGAGGCCGTTCGTCACGGAATTTGAACGGTGCGCTGCGCGTCAGTTCTTCAGTACTCAATGCTCAATGCACGATGAAAACGAACGCCCGGCAAACGCCGGGCGCATTCCCATCCATTGACCCTACACGAGCCCGAACCAATCTTCCGGGAACTTCGCTTTCGGAGAAAGTCGCGGCAGGAAAGGAGGATATGTCATGTCGCACACACGCTCTTTCCTTGATCCCTTCATCGTTGCTCGGACCCGCAGCTTGAGCCCGAAGTGAAGCCCGCCATCCTTGCATCCTGGGCGTCCGATCGCTCCGCCGTCGAGGGCCAACCGGCCCTCCGTCGCCCGCCAGCATCCCGGTGCCGGTCGACGATGTGATGGCAGCGCTGCGCTGGCTCGATCGCGCTGAGCGCGGCGCGGGCCTGGCATCCTTGGTTCGTCAGGAACAACCCGGTATCGGTGCCATCCTCGCCGGGAATATCGAAACTGCGACACGGAAGGCGGGCGATCTCTGCGATGATCAGCCTTCGATCTCAAAACCCTATGATCACCGGTTCGTGCTGAATCGGATTCGCCGTGCCGTAGCGGCGCGCGAGCGGAGCTGCGATCCGCCCCGGACATCGGCGTTACGGCGCGCTGCTGACACAGAATAGCGATTATCAGCTTCTTGCCATGACAACATGACGCGTCGAGCTTAGGAGCAACCAGCGCGCTCATCCCCCAAGAGGCGTGCCCACTCCCGGCGGCAGCGTCTTGCGGCGCCTTGCCGCCGGGAGACCAGAGGGAGCGCCGCCCCGTTCGCAAGAGCGGTCATCTCGCAAAGTTCGGCACATGATGCCGGGTCGCTTACCCCCCTCTCGCCGAGCACCTGCCTTGCCTGTTGTGATGCGGCGGTATTTCGGCCTTGACCTTGGACCATGGTCCTACCCGTAGAAGGTCTCCCCTTTGAAGCTGTGCCCGCTGGGGTGCGCAGCAATGCCAACACGTCCGGGGGGCCATGGAGAGCAAGCGCGTCGTTCATGTCATTGATGACGAAGAAACAATCAGGAAAGCTGTAGGATTCACATTAAGGACAGCGGGATTTGCCGTCGAGACCTATGGCTCGGGAGTCGACTTTCTGAAAATTGCAGATGAAGCTGAAAGAGGTAGCATCGTTCTCGACATGCACATGCCGGACATGAACGGTCTACAGGTTCAGGCAGCGCTGACGCAGATGGATATAAGCATGCCAGTCGTGATGCTGACCGGCAACGGAGACATTGCGCTTGCTGTCCAAGCGATGAAGGCGGGTGCTGTCGATTTCCTGGCCAAACCTATCGAACGGGCGCTGCTGCTCGATGCGATAGACCGAGCGTTCGCGCGCATCGACACGGCCGAGGGGCGCGCTCTCGAAGAAGCCGAGGCATGCCGACAGGTCGATCTACTGACACCGCGCGAACGGGATGTTCTCGAAGGCCTTGCGCAAGGCCTTCCGAACAAGACCATCGCCTATGATCTGGGCATTTCTTCACGGACGGTCGAAGTCCATCGCGCGAGCATCATGTCCAAGCTTGGAGTCCGTACCCTTGCCGAAACCTTGCGGATCGCCTTTGCGGCTGGAATGGGAAGGCCGCTGTAGGTAAAGGCGGCCAGGGCTGCTGCGGTTGAATCTCTGCGTGTCACCTGATGGCGCGGACATAGTGCCTGCCGGGATGCATCGACGTTGTTCATCAGCTTTTGGCGGAATTTTCGTGAGCCCAGGCGAAGGGTCGCGCTTGATTGCTATCGCGAAAGGAGATGAAACTCTTCCAACAGCTGGGCGATCTCTGTGCCTTCAAGCTTCTTCATCAACAGCTTGCGCAGGAAGGACGGGCCGGGAATGTCGATCCCTTTGCCATCCCTGAGCGGCCCGATTGTGGCCAGAAGCGTGCGGATATCATAGGTTGAGTTGAACACTTCCGGCACGCCCCGTTCGACCTTCATCAGCGTGTAGACGGCCTCCATCGGCGTGCGCACCGAATATTCCGTCGTGAAGATACAATCACGCTGCTTCGACTCGGCAAACTGGCCGACAAAGGCGAAGTTGACCGCGCCCTCGGGCACCACGTCCGGCCGGTCGCCGGCCTGGCGCGGCATGAAGAAGGCGGTGATGTAGGGCATCATCACCGGCACGGTCGTCGCCCCCGTCGCGGCGAGCCCAGGAATATCCTCGACCGGCACGCCGAGATGATAGAGCCATTCTTGCGTGATCTCCTCGCCCGTACAGTCCTGCATCGGCTTCTTCACATAGTCGCCGGGTCGGTCGACGAACAAGGCATAGAACCAGGCGACGATCTGGTCCTTCGGCTGCTTCCTGAAGTGGGGTTGCCGGCTCACCGTCCAGCTCAGCAGCCAGCTCGAGTCCTTGACCGTGATGATGCCGCCGGTCACCACCGTGCCGCTGAACGGATCGCGCCTGGCGATCTTGCGAATGTACGCCGGAATGCGCGCGTCGAGCGTGGTGATGGTCGCCGACGCCCATTTGGTTTCCGGGATATGGGATCCAAACACGTCGGGACGACCAAAGGCCGGGTCCTTGGCCGCGATCCGGCGCCACAGGTCCCAGGCCGGCGCCGGCCCCTCATTCAGCCTGGCCGGTGTATGATGATCGCCATTGTCGGAATTCTCGGTCAGCGATCCGATGGTGATGAAGACGAGGTCGTCGGCGCCGAGATCGACGCCGCCTTCGACCCCGTTTTCGATCCAGGCAATCCGGGTCGCCTGTTTGCGGCCGGGCCGGATGTCGAAATCGACGTCGGTGACCTCGACGCCGTAGCGAAACCTGACGCCGCGATCCTGCAGCCAGTTGACCAGCGGCAGGACCATCGATTCATATTGATTGTAGCGGTTGAACTTGAGTGAGGAGAAATCCGCCAGACTGCCGATATGGTGGATGAAGCGATGGAGATAGAGCTTCATCTCAAGCGCGGAATGCCATTCCTCGAAGGCGAACATGGTGCGCCAGTAGAGCCAGAAGTTGCTCCTGAGGAAATCATCGCCGAAGACTTCGTTGATCCGCTTGTTCTCCATCTCCTCCCGCGTCGCGAGGAAGACGGAGATCAGATCTCTTCGCGCGCGATCGCTGAGTGTCAGCAAAGCCTTGTCAGGCACATCCTGGCCCTGGTTCTGCGTGACGCGCTGCAGCGAAAAATTCGGATCGTCCTTGTTGAGCCGGTAGAATTCGTCGAGCACACTCGCATCCTCGATCTCCAGCGAAGGGATCGAGCGATAGAGATCCCAGAGGCATTCGAAATGCTCCTCCATCTCGCGCCCTCCGCGGATGACGAACCCCTTTTCGGGGACGTCGAGGCCGTCGAGCGCGCCGCCGGGAACATGCAGCTCCTCAAGGATGGTAATACGCTCGCCGGCGACGCCGCCGTCGCGGATCAGGAACGCCGCGCCCGCTAGTCCCGCAAGACCCGAGCCGACGAACCAGGCCGTCTTCCTGTCAGCGCCCTCAGGTTTGCGGGGGCGCACGAAAGCTTCGTAGTTTCCGCTACTATAGTGCATGGCGAACTCCCTCTTCGATCCCGACGACAATGGCGGTTCTGCGGTTTCTTGCTGAACAGCAGAAGTGCCTGCCCTGCATTCATTCTCGCCGATGTCGCCCGCCGCTCAGTTCGACGACTTCACTGGTGATCTGATCCTGACGCGTGAGGCGCTCCTCGAGGCGCAGGGCCTCGCCCTTGCGATCGATGTGGCTGCGGGCGGTCGCCATGGTGCGCAGCCGTGCCTCATTCTCGGCGACGAACGTCTCGACCGCAGCCGCGCAGATCTGGGCGAAGACATATTCCGCGGTCAGGTCGCCGATAAGGTCCGCCGCGTTGATATTGACGAGCGGCGGCAAATCCGCCGTGGACGCGGGGAAAGTGTCGAGGTCGAGCGGCAGGAGGCTCGCGCGCACGATCGAGACGCCCTTGCCGCTGCTCCAGACCGGATAAGCCATGGTGATGGGCACCGCGCCGGTCTCGTCCAGATAGTCGTACAGCGCGTCGATGATGCTTGTCGCGAGTGCGGGCAGCGCATCGGCCTTGCTCGGCATGCTCGCGCTCCATGCGATGCGCAGACCGCGCTCGGTCGCAAGCGTGGCCGTGCGCGCGCCAATCAGAAGAATATGCCTGTCCTGCATGTCGGCCGCGGCGCCGTCGAGCAGCTGCTCCGGAAAGGCCCCGGCAAAGCCTTGCTCCGCACCGAACAGGATAAGGCCGCCTCTCGCACCACCGACCGCCCGCGCCGGAAAACGCGCCAGTGGCTCGTCAAGGCGGCGCGCCTGGCCAATGGCGGTGCGGGCGATCTCCGCATAGCGTCGCACCGCGGGCAGCAGCGCGCGCGCCTGCTGCGCCCGCTGCGCGGCGATGCCCTGCATGGCGTTGACCACCGCACCGAGCTGGCGGACGGTCTCGATCCGGTGGCCGATCTCGGCGAGGCGATCGCTCATGATGCAGAACCGGCCGGCTGGCTTTCGATCAGCGCTTTCACCGTCGTTATCAGAGCGGACCGCTGCGCGGTGTCGATCTGTCCAGTCCGCTCGATCTGCGCGCATAGATCGGGGACGTGATCGTCGATCCAGGCGGGCAGCCGCGCGCGGAGCGACGGTATCTCCGAGACCACCATGCCATCGAGCAACCCTTCGCCGAGCGCCACGGCCAGCGCCACCTGGTCGACGACCCGTAGGGGACTCGACAGCGGTTGCACGAGCAAGGCGCGCAAGCGCTTGCCCCGTTCGATCTGGGCGCGGACACGCGGCTCGGGCTGCTCGCCGAAGCGGGTGAACATCTCGAGCTCGAGGAACTGCGCATAGTCGAGGCGCATGGTCCCGCTCGCGTCGCGCAGGACGCGAAGCTGCGTCTTGCCGCCGACCCGGCTCACGCTCGTGCCCACGTCGATGGCGGGCTTGTGCCCCTGCGCGAACAGCTTCGCGTCGAGAATGATCTGACCGTCGGTGATCGAGATCAGATTGGTCGGAATATAGGCGCTGACGTTGCCGGCATCGGTCTCCGCGATCGGCAGAGCCGTGAGCGAACCGCCCCCCTTCTCCGTCGAGAGACGCGCCGCACGTTCGAGCAGGCGGGAATGGAGGAAGAAGACGTCGCCTGGATAGGCCTCGCGCCCGGGCGGCTGTCCGATCAGCAGGGCGATCTCGCGATGGGTCGCGGCATGCTTGGTGAGATCGTCGAGCACCACCACCGCATGGCCGCCACCATCCCGAAAATACTCGGCCATCGTGAAGCCCGCGAACGGCGCGATCCATTGCAGCCCCGGCGCCGCGGCGGGGCTCGCCACGACGAAGATGGTGCGATCCGGCGCGCCATGCCGCCGCACCTGATCGACCACGCGCGCGACCGCCGAGCTTTTCTGGCCGATCGCGACATAGACGCAGATCATGTCGCTGGTGCGCTGGTTGATGATCGTGTCGACCGCGAGCGCCGTCTTGCCGGTGGCGCGGTCACCGAGAATGAGTTCGCGCTGCCCCCGGCCGATGGCGAACATCGCATCGATTGCGAGCGTGCCGGTCTGCACCGGCTGGACGACGAGGTCGCGTTCGATGATCGCCGGCGCCGGCCGTTCGACAGGATCGAAGCGCCTGGCCCGGATCGGCGCGCCCCCATCGAGCGGACGGCCGAGCGGATCGACGACTCGGCCAAGCAATGCCTCGCCAACCGGCACGCGCACCACCTCGCCCGAGCCGGTTACGGTGTCTCCTGCCTCCACCTGTGCGGCATCGTCGAGCAGCACGCAGCCAATCCGGTCCCGGTCGAGCGTGTGGACGAATCCGGTCTGGCCCCGGGCGAGATAGAGCAATTCGTCGAGGCGCGAGTCCGGAAGGCCCGAGACCATGGCAACGCCGTCGCCGATCGATTCCACCCGGCCAATTGCATCGACACGCGGCCCGAGATTGGCGCGCGCGATGCAGCTCTGGGCCTGCGTCAGCCAGTCTTCAGGCGATCCGGGCATGATTGTCCTCATTGAGGCTCTCCACCATGGCGTCGAGATCGGCGCGCCAGCTGTTGCGCACGACGGCGTGGGGCGTGCGAAGCTCCGCGCCGGCGATGAGATCTGGATCGACCGCGAAAATCGGGGTCGCGGTATCCGGCAGGATTTCGCCAAGCGCGCGCGCTACCTGCGTCTGCAGATCGGCCGTCAGCGGCGCGGGCGTCGCGACGGTGACGGGCCCGGCGGCCGCCAGGCTGAGGCGATCCGCCTCGGAAAGGTCCCCGAGCCGCGCCTTGAGCGCGTCGACCATGGCCTGCACCGTCTGCTCGGGCGGGAGACGAGCGAGCAACGTGCCTGCCATCGAGGCGGCGAGGCTCGCTGCCTTTTCCCGCCACTGCGCCGCCACCCGCCCGCGTTCGGCATCGATCGCCGCATGGCCTTGCTCGACGACGGCGTCCGCCTCGAGCCTGGCCTGCGCGAGGAGGCGCTGGCGCTCCGCTTCGGCCTCGGTCCGGATCTCGGCGCGGCGAGCCGCCGCATCCGCGACGAAGCCGTCATTCTGCGTCTTGAGCGCCTGCGCTTCGGCCTGTGCCCGGTCCTTTGCCTCCCGCGCTTCGTCGAGCAGCGCCTGGGCCGATGCCTGGCGGGCAGCGATGGCATCCATCACCGGACGGAACAGGAAGCGTCCGAGCAGCCACACGAGGATGAGGACATTGACCGCCTGCAGCGCGAGCGTCCACCAGTCGATCCGCATGTCAGGCGAACGGGTTGGCGAAGAGCAGCAGCAGCGCAATCACGAGGCAGTAGATCGCCATCGTCTCGATCATCGCGAGGCCCACGAACAGCGTGCGCGAGATGGTGTTGGCGGCTTCGGGCTGGCGCGCGATCGCGTCCATCGCGGCGGCGACGGCCCTGCCCTGCCCGAGCGCCGGGGCGATTGCGCCGATCGAGATCGCGAAAGCGCCGCCGAGGATGCTGGCGAGATGGATCCAGTTCATGCGGGGGACTCCTGTTTGGATGGCGGGCGGGCGCCGTTCTCGCTGATAGCGCTGCCGATAAAGACCATGGCGAGCGCGCCGAAAATGTAGGCCTGGACCGCGCCGGTCAGCATTTCGAGCGCCATCAGCGGGATCGGGACGAGCAGCCCGGCCAGGCTCAGCACGACGCCGATCATGAAGACACCGCTCATGACGTTGCCGAACAGGCGCACCATCAGCGAGAAGCTGCGGGTGAAGAGCTCGACGATATTGAGCGGGGCGAGCAGGATCGAGGGGCGCGCGAAGGTCGCGAGATAGGCCCTGGGCCCGAGCGCGCGGACGCCGAACCAGAGCGTCGCGCCGAAGACGATCAGCGCCAGCGCCGCGTCGGTTTCGAGGGTCGCGGTCGGCGGCTCGACGCCGGGGATCAGCGACGACCAGTTGGCGACCAGCAGGAACAGGAACAGCGTGCCGATCAGCGGCAGATAACGCCGCGGCTCCGCCTCCATCGTCTCGCGGATCTGGCCGGCGACGGTCTCGACGACCAGCTCGAGCGCCGCTTGGGCTCGGGTTGGGCGTAACGCAAGGCGGCGGGTCAGCAGCCAGCTTCCGATTGTAAGGACGGCCATGATGCCCCAGGTCGTGGCGACCGGCTGGCTGATCGGCACCGGACCGATCGCGAACAGCACATGGCTTTCAAGTGGTGACGCGAATATCATCGGGCGCCTCCGAGCCGGTGGAGCATGATCTGGCGCCCGCCCATGAAGCCGGTTGTTGCGGCAAGAAGCGCCGGCCACCCTTGCCGGCTGGCGATGACAAGAACCAGAATAGTGACGGCGAGGCGCCCGAGCCTGAGCAGGATCGCGCGCGATGCCGGGCCGCCATGGGTGACGAGGTCGGCTTCTCTGGCGATGGCCGCGAAATGGGCGAGGCCGACCGCAAATCCGAGGGCCAGGAACAGGATGGGGGAGAGCTGGCTCATTGCCGGTGCATCCAGCGCCAGCCCGACCAGCAGCCGAGGGCGAGCCCGACGAGCAGGAGCGGCGCGGTCCAGAAGATGCCGCTATCCAGCCGGTGGTCGAGCCAGCGGCCGATCGCGAGACCGACCAGCGCGGGCAGGACGATCTGCCAGCCGAGCACGCCGATCTGGCCGAGATTGCGGGCGACGGAAGGAAGCCGCTGCGCAAGCCGCCGCCGTTCCGCGCGGGTCCGGATGGCTTCGACGATCGGCTGCTCGGGCTTGTCCGTGCTCACAGGCCGATCTCCCGGCCACCACCCTGCAGGGCCTCGACCATATGGCGGATCGCCTGCATCCTGAGCTTCGCCGACGCGGTCCGTTCGGATCGTTCGCCCTCGTCGCGCTCGCGGTAGCGCGCGAGCACGTCATGCTCGAGCGTTCCAAGGTCATCGCCGACATGGCCTTCGCGCGTCGCGACCGCGACCTCCGTGCCGTGGCTCACGGTCAGAATGCCGTTGCGCACCGCGCAATAGCCGGGAGCGCCATCGGGGCCGCGCCAGGAGACGATCGAGACGCCAAGCGCGGTCAGGAAATCGGCATGGCCCGACAGGATGCCGAAACTGCCGCTGGCATCCTCGGCGCGAACCGACGCGACATCGGCGTCGACGAGGATCGCGGTCGGATCGGTGATGCGCAGCTTCATGCGCCCTGCCCCACGCGAGAGCGTGCCTCTTCAATATCGCCCACCATGTAGAAGGCGCTTTCGGGCCAGTCGTCGGTCTCGCCCGACAGGATGGCCGCGACGCCCTTCAGGGTATCAGCCAGCGCCACCGAGCGGCCGGCCTGTCCGGTGAAGGCCTGGGTCACCATGAAAGGCTGGGTCAGGAAGCGCTGGAGCCGCCGCGCCCTGCCGACGATCAGCCGGTCTTCGCGGCCCAGTTCCTCGATGCCGAGCAGCGAGATGATGTCCTGGAGCTCGCGATAATGCGCGATCGTCTCGCGGGCCTGCTGGGCGAGCGCGTAATGATGATCGCCCACGACCTGCGGATCGAGCAGGATCGACGAGGACCCCAAGGGATCGACCGCGGGATAGATGCCTTCGGCCGCCATGGCGCGCGAGAGCAGAATGGAACTGTCGAGATGGGCGGAGATGGCGGTGACTGCCGGGTCGGTGAAATCGTCGGCGGGCACATAGACCGCCTCGATCGCGGTCACCGCAGCCCCATGCACAGAGGCGATGCGCTCCTGCAGCGCGGCCACCTCGCTGGCCAGTGCCGGCCTGGACGAAGCGGAACACATTATCCATGAGCAGCAGGACGTTGCGCTTCTGCTCGTCGCGGAAATGTTCGGCGATGGTGAGCGCGGTCAGCCCGACCCGCCAGCGCGCGCCCGGCGGCTCGTTCATCTGCCCGAAAACGAGCACGGTCTTGTCGATCACACCCGAGCCGCGCATGTCGGTGAGCAGCTCATGGCCCTCGCGCGATCGCTCGCCGATGCCCGCGAACACTGAGACACCCTCGTAGCGGGCGACCATCGCGTTGATGAGTTCCATCACCAGCACGGTCTTGCCCACCCCCGCGCCCCCGAACATGGCGGCCTTGCCGCCCTGGGCAAGCGGTGCGAGCAGATCGATGACCTTGATGCCGGTCTCGAACATCGCCGTCGCCGCGCTCTGCTCGTCGAGCGGTGGGGGTGCGCGATGGATCGGCCTCAATGGCACATCCGGTCCGAGCGGCGCGCCGCCGTCCCCCACCTGCCCGGTCGGCGTAAGGAGCCGCCCAAGAACCTTGTCTCCGACCGGAACCGCGATGGGTGCGCCTAAGGCCACCACGCCGACATTGCGCGCCAGACCGGAGGTCGGCTGAAGCGCGACGGCGCGGACGGTCCGATCATCAATATGGCTCTGCACTTCCGCGACCAGCGGGCCTGACGCCGCATCGATGCGCAGTGCTTCATTGACTGCGGGCAGCGGCCCTTCGTCGAACTCGACATCGAGGACGGGACCGCGGAGCGCCGCAATCCGGCCGAGCCTGGCTATGGACGGTATCACGCCCATGCCGGTTGCCGGGTCAGACCATAATCATGCCCGACCGTGCCGCGATCATGACGGGACGGGTAGAAGTCGCTGCCCGCGGGCACGACATGGACGACAAGCCAAAAGTGCATTGGCTGAGCGTCGCAGGCAAGCCGCAGATTCGGCATACGTAGAGTTACCGATTCTCTCTGATTCAGCCTCGCCGAATATCGGCGGCGCGACGCGATGAGCCTCAGGCCAGGGCTGCATGCCCGATACGCTGGAGCTTAGACGCGAAGAGAAAGGTTCATCGTCCCATGCCCTATCCGGTCGATCAACTTGCCGCGCTCGCCAAAGCGAATGTCGGCCTGATGCTGAAGCTCGCCGAAGTCGCCCGGAAAGGTGGCGAAGAGTCGCTCGAGGTCGGCAACCGCGCCGCCGGCCGCTTCGCCGAAGAGGCGCGTGCCTCGATTGCGGGCGCGACGGACAAGACGTCGGACGCCGGCGCGGTCAGCCCGGCCGGACCGCGGGCACTGTTCGAGGACATGGCCACGGTCCGCGAGCATATGATTGCCGGCACAAGATCGGCGTTCGAGGAATGGCAGCAGGCCTGGCAGGCCGTCGCGAGCGCTCAGACGGCTCCCGGGGCGCTGGATGCCTTTGCTGCCATTGTCGGACCATGGTTCGGGCAGAAAAGCCCGGGCGACGGCGAGAAGCAGGCCACCAGCGACAAATAGGATAGCCCCCGATCGCGGCGAGCCGCCCTAGCCGAGCAGGTGCTGACCGCCATCGACCGGAATGATCGTACCGGTGATATGGCGGCCGGCATCGCTCACCAGGAAGGCGGCGAGCCCTCCGACATCCTCGATGGTCACGAGCTGGTGCTGCGGGACCGTCGCCGCGGCCCGTTCGAGCAGCTCGTCGAAGCGGTCGATGCCGCTGGCAGCGCGGGTCGCGATCGGGCCTGGCGAGATCGCATGGGCGCGAATGCCCTTGGGGCCAAGCTCAGCCGCGACATAGCGGGTCGCGCTTTCGAGGGCCGCTTTGACCGGCCCCATCAGGTTGTAGTGCTCGACCACCCGCTCCGACCCGTAGAAGGTGACGCACAGCAGGCAGCCGCCATCCGACATCAGCGGCTCGGCGAGACGCGCCATGCGCAGGAAGCTGTGGCACGAGACGTCCATCGCCAGCGCGAGGCCTTCGGCCGAGCTGTCGACGACGCGGCCGTGCAAATCCTCGTTCGGCGCGAAAGCGATCGAATGAAGCAGGAAATCGAGGCCGCCTTATTCGGACTTCACCCGCTCGAACAGGGCCTCCAGTTCGCCCGGCACCCGGACATCGCACGCGGCGAGCCATTCGACTCCCAGGGTCTCCGCGACGGGCGCCACGAGCGGCTCGGCCTTTCCGTTGAGATAGGTCGCCGCCAGTCTCGCGCCACAGTCGTGGAAGGCCTGGGCGCAGCCCGCCGCGATGCTCTGCGCGTTGGCGATGCCGATCACCAGGCCGCGCTTGCCAGTAAGATCGACGAGAGGTTTCATGGTTTCGGCTCCTCACGCAGAAGATCGGCGGTGTGGATGGCGATCATCCACTCCTCGTCGGTCGGGATGATGCGCACCGTGACACGGCTGAACGGCGCGCTGATGACCGACGCTCCGCGGAGATTCGCGTCCGTGTCGAGCGCCACGCCGAGCCAGCGGAGCCGATCGGCGACGCGGGCGCGGATTTCAGGCGCATTCTCGCCGATCCCGGCGGTAAACACGAAGCTATCGAGCCCCCCGAGCGAGGATGCGAGGGCGCCAGCCTGGCGCGCGATCTGCCAGACGAAGAGGTCGATCGCTTCCCCAGCGGCGGGCGTTTCGCTGCCGAGAAGCGCGCGCATGTCGCTCGATGTGCCGGACACGCCCAAAAGGCCGGACTCACTGTAGAGGAGATGCTCGACTTCGCGCGCCGTCATGCCCCTCTGCTGGAGAAGATAGAGCACCGCGCCCGGGTCGAGCGCTCCGCACCGCGTGCCCATCACCAATCCGTCGAGTGCGGTGAACCCCATCGTCGTGTCGATGCTGCGCCCCCCGTCCATCGCACAGAGGCTGGCCCCGTTGCCGAGATGCGCGGCGATCGTGCGGCCACCGCCTGTATCGGGATCGATCAAACGCAGCTGCCGCGCGATATATTCGTAGGAGATGCCGTGAAAGCCGTAGCGCCGCATGCCCTCTTCGCCGAGCGCGCGCGGCAGCGCGAGGCGCGTCGCAACCGGGGGCTGGCCATGATGGAAGCCGGTGTCGAAGCAGGCGACTTGCAGCAGAGCGGGGCGCAGCCTGGAGACGGCGCGGACCGCGGCGAGATTATGGGGCTGATGCAATGGCGCCAGTGGGCAAAGCGCCTCGAGTGCGGCGAGGAGTGGCGCGTCGACCCGCGCCGGCGCTGAATAGTCGGCGCCCCCATGAACGATCCGATGTCCTACCGCGATCAGATCCTCGCCGACCGAAGCTTCGATCTCCCGCAGCAAATCCTTGAGCAGCGTCTCATGCGTGATCGTGACGTCTTTCGTCCAGCGCCGGTCGGCAAGGACATCCCCCTTCGCATCGCGCGCGATCAGGTGCGGCTCAAGGCCGATATTCTCGATCTTGCCGCTCGCCAGCAAAGAGGGCTCATCAGTGCCCGGCTCGGCGTAGAGCGCGAACTTAAGGCTCGACGAACCGGCGTTGAGGCACAGGATTTCAGCCATCGCGGCGCTGTCCCGCAACGCCGGGAGACGCCTTGGTTGCAGCCCGCGCCAGCAGCACCGCGAGCGCGCAGGAGGCGAGGCGCGTGCGCACGCTGTCTGCCCGGCTGGTGAGGATGATCGGAACGCGCCCGCCGAGCACCACGCCTGCGGCATCGGCGCCGCCCAGGAAGGTCAGCTGCTTTGCGAGCATGTTGCCGGCCTCCAGATTGGGCACCAGCAGGATGTCCGCCCGGCCGGCGACCGGCGAGACGATACTTTTGTCGCGCACGGCCGCCTCGCTGATCGCATTATCGAGGGCGAGCGGTCCATCGAGCAGCGCGCCTTCGATCTGGCCCCGGTCCGCCATCTTGCAGAGCGCCGCGGCATCCAATGTGGTGCGCATCCTTGGATTGACCGTCTCGACGGCGGCGAGGATCGCGACCCTGGGTTGTTCGATCCCGATCACATGGGCAAGGTCGATCGCGTTGCGCGCGATGTCGGCCTTGTCCTCAAGCGTCGGCTCGATGTTAATCGCGGCGTCGGTGATGATGAGCGGGCGCGGATAGCCGGGCACATCCATCACATAGGCGTGGCTGATCCTGCGTTCGGTCCGAAGGCCCATGTCGGACGATACGACCGCGCCCATGAGCTCGTCGGTATGAAGCGAACCCTTCATCAGCAGCGCGGCTTCGCCGGCCCGTACGCGCGCGACGGCTTCGGCGGCGGCGGCGTGGCTGTGCGGGACCCCGATCACCCGGAAGGCGGCAATATCGACACCGGCGTCCTTCGCCGCATTCGTCATACGCGCCGCAGGTCCGATGAGAATTGGAACGACGATGCCGGCGTCGGCGGCCTCAGCCACCGCGCGCATGGCGTCGGCGCTGCACGGATGGACCACGGCCGTGACGCACGCGGATCCGTCCTTGGCGCGCTCCATCAACTGGCGGAAGCGGTCGTGGCTGGCGATCCGCACGTCGGGAAGCGGCATGCGGGGCCGGCTGACTTTCTCGGTGGGCGCCTTGACCTCGGCCTGGCCGCTGATGACGGTCTCGCCCTTTTGGTTCACGCAGGCGCAGTCGAGAACGATGACATGATGCTCGGCGCGCTTCTGCGCGACGGTGACGCAGGCCGTGATGGTGTCGCCGACGCCCACCGGGCGGGTGAAGCGAAGCGATTGGCCGAGATAGATCGCACCGGGCCCTGGCAGCTCGGTTCCCAGGATCGCCGAGATGAGCCCCGCGCCCCACATGCCATGAGCGATGACCCTGTGGAACATGTCCGTTTCGGCATAGACAGGGTCGAGATGCGCCGGATTCACGTCGCCTGACACCGCCGCGAAGAGCTGGATGTCGTCGGCGGTCAGCGTGCGGGTGAGGCTGGCCGTGTCGCCGACGGCGATCTCGTCGAACGTGCGGTTCTCGATGAGGTTGGCGGTGGCCATGGCTCAGCGCTCCAGCACGTAGCGCCCGGGGGCATCACCGAGCGGCGGATAGTTCCGTTCGGGCGCGCCCATCGACGGTGGGGCGGCCGCCTTGCCCGAGTGCGATCCAAGCCATGAACTCCATTCCGGCCACCACGACCCTTCGCGCAGCTCGGCCCGCTCCAGCCAGGTATCGGGACCTGGCGCCGGGCCATCCTGCATCCGTGTCGCGACGCGAAAGTGGCGATGAGGATGCCCGGGCTCGGAGACGATCCCGGCATTGTGGCCACCGCTCGTCAGCACGAAGCGGATCTCCGCGCCCGTCAGCATGTGGAGCTTGTGGGTCGAGCGCCACGGCGCGACGTGGTCGGTTTCCGTGCCCACCATGAAGATCGGCATGCGCAGCCCCGAGAGCGAGACCGGGTGGCCGCCGGCCTCGTAGCGCCCTTCGGCCAAGTCATTGTCGAGGAACAAGCGCCGCAGATATTGCGCGTGCATGGCATAGGGCATGCGGGTGCCGTCGGCATTCCATGCAATGAGGTCGGTCATCGGCTCGCGCTCGCCCATGAGATAAGTCGAGAGGATGCGCGACCAGACCAGATCGTTGGATCGCAGCATCTGGAAGGCGCCGCCCATCTGACTGCTGTCGAGAAAGCCGCGCGCCCACATCATCGCATCGATCAGGTTGATTTCCGCCTCGTCGATGAACAGGCCAAGTTCGCCCGGCTCGCTAAACTCGGTCTGGGCGGCGAACAGCGTGACGCTCGCCAGACGCTTATCTTCATCGCGCGCCATCGCGGCCGCGGTGATGGCGAGCAGCGTGCCGCCGATACAATAGCCGGCCGCGTGGATCTTCTCGGTGCCGGTAATCGCCTGGATGACATCCACGGCGGCCATCGGCCCAAGCAGGCGATAATCCTCCATGTCGAGATCGCGGTCGGCGCTGTCGGGATTGTGCCAGGAGATGCAGAACACGGTGTAGCCCTGCCCTACCAGCCAGCGGATGAGCGAATTTTCCGGGGAGAGGTCGAGGATGTAATATTTCATGATCCATGCCGGCACGATCAGTATCGGCTCCGGACGCACCGTCTCGGTTGCGGGCGCATATTGGATCAGTTCCATGACCCTGTTGCGAAACACGACCTTGCCAGCCGTGGCTGCGACCTTCTCGCCGACCCGATAGGCCTCCGTGCCCGCTGCGGGCTCCCCGCGTACCAGGCGTTCCAGGTCGTCGCAAAAAAATCGCGCACCCTCGACAAGGCATTGTCCTCCGGTTTCGAGGATGCGCTGCTGGAGCACGGGGTTGGTCGGGATGAAATTGGTCGGGGACACCATGTCGAGCATCTGGCGGGTCGCGAACTCGACGATCGCTTCGTGGTGCCCGGTGACGCCGCTCACGCCGGTCGTCGCGGCATGCCACCATTGCTGCTGGAGCAGGAAGGCCTGCTCGATCAGGTCGAACGGATGGCGCTTCCAGGCTGCGTCGGCGAAGCGCCGATCCTGGGGCAGCGGATCGATCGCCGGCTCGGGATCGCTGCCGGATGCGCTGCGCATGGCATAGTCGGCGAGCCGCATCAGCTTGCGCCCGCCCTTGGCGGCGAGCTGCAGCTGCCTGCCTGGCGAGCAGAGAATGTGCGTCCACCAGTCGGAAAAAGACTGCGCCAAAGTGGCGGGCGACTGGCCTGAAGTCAGCTGCGCGATGGCGGCGAAGCTCGACCGATCCAGCGTCGTGGCCAGACCGTCCAACGGGTCAGGGATATTGCTTCGACTCTGCACATTTTCGCTCCTGCTGCGGTGCAACAAGCCCTGAAGCGCAGGAAGCCTCTGCGCACTCCGTAGTCCTACGGAGGGATTGCCTCGCATATGCCAGCCCCAGAAGTCAGAGCTCAGCACGACATTGCTGTATGAAAAGCGGCCAAATACGATCAGGAGGCTCAGTGCGGTCGCACGGGCGAGCCAGCTATCCCGCCGAACCAGTCCCGCAATACCGGCGAAAGGGTCTGCGGGTTGCCGCCGATATGGCGAAGATCCTCCGCCAGCAGTGGCGGGCGGACTGCGAGGAAATATATCGCGAGGCCCGTCGTGAGAATGCCAAGTGCGATCAGCACCCCGGCCGCCAGAGCGGGTCTGGTCCGAGAGGCGGCCGGCGCTAACATTTTCTGTCGAGACTCAGTTCGGCGATGATGGGACAATCTGGCCGCTCGTCGCCATGACAGCGCTCGGCGAGATCGACGAGGGTCTCGCGCAGTGTCGTCAGCGCTTCGGCCTTGCGCTGCAATTCCTCCGCCCGCGCCAACGCGACCCGCTTTACATCGGCGCTGCTGCGGCCCGTGTCGGCCCACAGGCCGAGCAGGGTCCGGATCTCCTCGATCGGAAAACCGAGATCGCGGGCATTGGCGATGAACCGCAGGCGATGGAGGTCACTCTCGCCATAGTCGCGATAACCCGCTCCCCGGCGCGGCGGCGCCGGGATGAGGCCGATCTTCTCATAATGGCGGATCATCCGCTCCGAGACCCCGCTTTGCTTCGACGCCTCCCCGATGTTCACAGCGCTTTCCGGTTGAGGCGCAGCGCGTTGGTGACCACGCTGACCGAGGAGAGCGCCATGGCGGCGGCCGCGATGATCGGCGAGAGCAGGATGCCGAACAGCGGATAGAGCGCGCCCGCCGCCACCGGCACCCCGGCGACATTGTAGATGAAGGCGAAGACCAGGTTCTGGCGGATGTTGGACATGGTCGCCTGGCTCAGCCGCCGTGCCCGCACGATGCCCATGAGATCGCCCTTGAGCAGCGTCACGCCCGCGCTCTCGATCGCGACGTCGGTGCCCGAGCCCATGGCAATACCGACATCGGCGGCAGCCAGTGCGGGGGCGTCGTTGACCCCGTCGCCGGCCATCGCCACCACGCGCCCCTCGCTTTTCAACCGCGCGACGACGGCACTCTTCTGGTCGGGCAGTACCTCGGCTTCGACATCGTCAATGCCGAGCCGCCTTGCCACCGCCTCTGCTGTGGTGCGGTTGTCGCCGGTCAACATCACCACGCGAATGCCTTCGGCCTTGAGTGCGGCCAGGGCCTCCGGCGTCGTCTGCTTCACGGGATCGGCGATTGCAAAGGCGCCGCCGACGGTGCCGTCGACGCCGATGAAGATCGCGGTGGCGCCATCCCGGCGCAGGGCGTCGGCCTGCTCCGCCAGCGCGTCGGTTGCTATGCCCTCTTCCGAGAGGAACCGCGCATTACCGAGCACGATCCGGCGGCCGTCGACGGTGCCGAGCGCGCCGCGTCCGGTGGGGGAATCGAAGTCGGTGACGTCGCTCGTGGGGATGCCGCGATCCTTGGCGGCCTCGACGATCGCCAGCGCGAGCGGATGCTCGGAGGCCCGCTCGACCGAGGCGGCAAGCCGCAGCAGTTCGGCTTCGTCGAAGCCGGGCGCCGGCACGATCTGGGTGACGGCAGGCCGGCCTTCGGTCAGCGTGCCGGTCTTGTCGACGACGAGCGTGTCGACTTTTTCCATATGCTCGAGCGCTTCGGCATTCTTGATGAGGACGCCGAGCCCGGCGCCGCGGCCAACCCCGACCATGATCGACATCGGCGTGGCGAGACCCAGTGCGCAGGGACAGGCGATGATCAGCACGGCGACCGCCGCAACCAGCCCGTAGGCGAAGCGCGGCTCGGGGCCCCAGATGCCCCAGGCGATGAACGCGACCACCGCGACCGCGATGACCACGGGCACGAACCAGCCCGACACCTGATCGGCCATGCGCTGGATCGGCGCGCGCGAGCGCTGCGCCTCGGCGACCATCTGGACGATGCGCGCCAGCATGGTGTCCCGGCCAACCTTGTCGGCGACGATAACGAGCGCGCCGGTCTGGTTGAGCGTGCCGCCGATCACCGTGTCGGCCTTGGCCTTGGTGACGGGCATGGACTCACCGGTGACCATCGACTCGTCGAGCGAGGAACGGCCGTCCTCGACCACGCCATCGACCGGCACCTTCTCGCCGGGACGCACACGCAGGCGGTCGCCGACCGCAACGAGATCGAGGCTGATTTCCTCTTCACTGCCATCGGAACCGATCCGGCGCGCGGTCTTTGGCGCAAGGTTAAGCAGCGCCTTGATCGCGCCCGAGGTCCGCTCGCGCGCGCGCAGTTCGAGCATCTGGCCGAGCAGCACGAGGACAGTGATCACCGCGGCCGCCTCGAAATAGACGGCAACCATGCCGTCCTCTCCGCGGAAGGCGGGCGGGAACAGCTGGGGCGCGAGCGTCGCGACGACGCTGTAGATCCAGGCGACCCCGGTCCCCATCGCGATCAGGGTGAACATGTTGAGGTTGCGGGTCTTGAGCGAGGCCCAGCCACGCTCGAAGAAGGGCCAGCCCGCCCAGAGCACGACGGGTGTCGCCAGCACGAACTGGATCCATACCGAGATCGACATCGGCACGAGGCGATGGATCGCGGGAAAGAGATGCGCGCCCATCTCGAGGATCAGCACCGGGAGGGCCAGCATCAGGCCGACCCGGAAGCGCCGTGTGAAATCGACCAGCTCATGGCTGGGGCCGCTGTCGGCAGTCACGGTCGCGGGCTCGAGCGCCATGCCGCAGATCGGACAGGATCCGGGATGGTCCTGCCGGATCTCTGGATGCATCGGGCAGGTCCAGATCGTGCCTTCGGGCGCCGCGACCGGCGGCGCTGGCGGGCCGAGATAGCGCTCGGGATCGGCGATGAATTTGGTCCGGCAGCCCGCGCTACAGAAATGATAGCGTTCACCGCCATGCTCGGCTTGATGCGCCGTGGTCGCCGGGTCGACGGTCATGCCGCAGACCGGGTCCTTGACGCCGGTCGCCGCTTTCGCGGCGCTGTGGCCGCCGCAGCAACCGCCGCCATGCGCCGCTCCATGTGTCTCGTTCATCGCCTTGCTCCTTTCGACGCCTGACGATCTAGGGTCTGACACCGTGTCAGGGTCAATACGTAATCGCCTAAGCGGACAAATCGGCGGGCCCGTTCGCCTGGCCGCCATCAGCCAAGGTCATTGGCAACCGTAAGGCCGTGGTCCTGCGCCGGTCGATGCGCCGTAAACAAGTCGATCGCGCCGGTGATGGTCAAAAGCCGAAACGTCTCGGCCACATGCCTGAAGCCGGCCGCCGCGATCAGGCCGGGGAGCACGCCGTCGGCATTGGGCCGGGTATCATCGATGCCATCGAGCCGCTGCACGGTCAGGCGGAAGGCAAGCCGCATGAAACCCTGCTGGCGGCCATAATCGGCGATCACCAGGCGCCCACCCGGGCGCAGCATGGCGAACATGGCGCGCAGGATGGCGCGCAGGGTTGCCGCCTTCTCCCTGACCGGCATCTGATGCAGCACGAGACTCGACACGACAGCGTCGGCGGTACCCGGGGCCACGTCCCTGGCAAATCCCTGACGCCAGTCGATATCGGCCCGCCGCACAGCGGCCTTGTGCCGCGCGATGTCGAGCGCCTCGGCATCGGGATCGAGACCGATCACCTGCGTCCTGGGCTCGGCTTGCTTGAGCATCAGCGCGAAGCTGCCGGTGCCACAGCCGACGTCGACGACCGTCTCACCGGCTTTGGGCGCCAGGGCGGCGAGCATGGCGGCACGCCACCGCTTCTCCCGCGTCCACAGGCGGATCGCGCGATCATAGTCTTTCGTCGATCCGGTCCCGAGCGGCGGGGTGTAGGATTGCATTGGCTTCTCCCAACGCGAGGCGTCCGAAACGATAAGCTACATCGACATGGGCGGCGATAGTGTCCCCAGCCAGGCGACGAGCCCGAGAATGACGATCGCAAGACCGCCTTCGACGACGAGGCTCGCGCGCAGCAGCGCCTGCGCCCGTGGCGCGTCCTCTTCCTCGATCGCCTGCGCAAGTGCCGGGGTCAGGCGATAACGGTTGAGCGCGGCCAGGCCCAGCATGCCGGCGAACAGCAGCAGCTTGGCGATGAGCAGCAGGCCGTAGGTCGACTGCCCGAGCGAGGCGATGTTGCCCGGACCGACGAGGAACCAGCCGTTCACCGTCCCGGTCAGGATCAGCAGGGCGACGATGATCGTGCCGACGAGGGAGAAGCCCCGCAACGCTTCCTCGGCGAGCGTGACCCGGTCCATGTCTTGAGCGGCGAGATCGTCGGTTGCGAGCCTGGGAAGTACCAGCGCGAGGAATGCGGCAAGCGCGCCGACCCAGGCGCCGGCGGCGAGCAGATGGATGAGATCGGCCCCCAGTTGCAGCCAGCCCGCCTCGCCTTCGCCAGCCGCGCCATGCCCACTCCAGGCGAGGGTCGCGAGTGCGACCGCGCCTGCCAGAGTGGAGGCGATGAAGGCAGGACGGGATTGCCGGCGATAGAAGGGGATGGAGAGCAGAAGAACGAGGAGCGCGACGAGGCGCGCCTTCAGCGCCGTTCCCATGGACGTGCCGTTGAACAGCTCTGCGACCATGGAAAGATCAGGCTGGGTGAGCGGCAGCCCGGTCATGGCCGCTGCCTGCAACGCGAACCCCAGCGCCGACAGCAGGAGGGCGAGACAGGCGAGACCGGCCACCATTGCTACCATCGGCAGATGCCGCTGTACCATCCGGCCGCCGCCGGGCGCATAGAGCGCGAACAGCGGCAGGCCGAACAACAGGCCGAGATCGACGTAGAGCGCCCAGCGGACGGCGACGAGTGCCACGTCGTTCATGGCGTCACTTGACGGTAAAGGCGAGATTGCCCTGGATGCGGTGCGTGTCGGTCGAGACGACGTGCCAGGCGACCTGATAGCTGCCCGCCATGAGCGGCTTGGCGAGCGTCAGCACGAGCGTCTTGTCGCCTTCGACGGACGTCTTGAAGCCGGTTACCGCCATGCGGTGGTTGGGCATGCCGGGCATGCCGGTCATCACGATCTCGGCGCCCGACAGCTTCGGCATCAGACCTTCACTGAAGGTGAGCGTTATACGCGACGGCGCCGGGACGCTGGCGTTGGCGGCGGGCGTCGAGGACACGAGCTTGGGATGGGCGTAGGCCGGAGCCGAAACACTCAGGCCGACGGCGGCGATGGCTGCGAGCGGCGAAAAGAAGCGCATTTGGACATTCTCCTGTCAGTGACATGAGAGAATACGCAGCTGCAGCCTGCACCCCTCTCAAATTTCTTTTCTGTTCCGAGCCAAGGGGTCGTGGGCCAGAATGCGTATTGTGAAGAGAAGACGGAGAAACATCATGGACCACCTCGACGACATGCTCAGCCGGTTGCGGGAAGCGCCGCTCGATCCCCGGCTTGCCGGGCTGGACAGCCGCGTCATGGCCGAGATCGCCCGGCTCCAGGCCATGCCCCGCCTGAGCGCCACGACATTCGGTATCGCCGCGGCAGCAGCCTTGTTCCTGGGAATTGCCGGCTCGGCCGTGCCTGTGCGGTCGACCGAAGCCGGGCCGATATCGCCCTTTAACGCGCGGCTCGCGCTCGCTCCTTCGACGCTGCTGAGTTCACAATGATGCGCGACCGCCGGCTCCTGCTCCTCGTCCTGCTGACCTTTGCCGCGGCGATCGCCGGTGTGGTCATCGGCCGCGTCTATGTGGTTCCGGTGCGCCCGGTCGAAAATGAGTTGCACGACCTGCTCCATCGCGATCTGAAGCTGGACACCGCGCAACATAGCCGTCTCGAGACGATCGAGAAGAACTATGCGATCCGGCGTCAGGCACTGGAGGCCGAACTGCGCGCCGATAACGCGCGGCTCGCCGAGGCGATCGAGGCGGAGCATGGCTATGGTCCTCGGGTTGCAGGGGCGGTGGATCGCTCGCACCAGGCGATGGGCGCGCTGCAGAAGGAAACACTCGAGCATATCTTCGCGATGCGGGCCGTGCTGCGCCCGGATCAGACGGACAAGTTCGACGACGCCGTGGTGAAAGCGCTGACGGCCAAGTCCAAATGACCGCGTGCCTCCCCGACTGCTCGGACGGGGAGCTCGCGGCTCTGGCGCTTGGAGGCCGGCAAGCGGCCTATGGCGAGCTGGTCCGCCGGCATCAGGGCTGGGTGCACCGCCTCGTGCGCAGCCATGTCGGGAACCGCGACGAAGCGCTCGACGTGACCCAGGCGAGCTTCGTCGCCGCCTTCGCCGCACTCAACCGCTATGACGCTGCGCGACCTTTTCCGGTCTGGATGTCGCGGATCGTCATCAACAAATGCCATGACTGGCGCCGCCGCCGCGCGGTCCGCAACTTCTTCTCCCACGCGCTGGCGCTGGGGGAAGCCGAACATGTCGTCGACGAGGCGCCACTACCCGACCAGGCGATCGGCGCCGAGCAGCAGCTGGCAGAGGCCATGAAAGCGATCGCCGCCCTGCCCGCATCGCTCAAGGACACGCTCGTCTTGCGGACGATCGATGAGAAATCGGAAGCCGAAACCGCCGAGATTCTCGGCATCTCCCAGAAGGCGGTCGAAACACGCCTCTACCGCGCCCGGGCGCGCCTCGCGGAAATTTTGAAGAAAGTTTGAGGGGCACGCGGGCGGGCTGCGTATTTCCAGTAGGCCCGCCCTCTTTCCGCAAGCTGAGACAAACCGAATGATTTCTGCTCTCGACCGCCGCCAGTTCCTTCGCGGCGCGGCCCTCGCCGGTGGCGGCGCCGCCTTGTCAGCCTGGCTGCCGGCCTGGGCGCAGACGATCTCGCCGGGGATGCGGCCGACGCTGCCGACCGTGTCGGGCGAAGACATCACGCTGACGATCGCCCGGCAGTCGATGAGCATCGATGGTCGCCAGTTCCGGGCAATCGGCGTCAACGGCACGGTCCCTGCGCCACTCATCCGGCTGCGCGAAGGCCAGCGCGTGCGGCTCAACGTCATCAATCAGCTGGAGGAGGACAGCTCGATCCACTGGCACGGGCTGATCCTGCCGGCCAATATGGACGGTGTGCCGGGCGTGTCTTTTCCGGGCATCAAGCCGGGCTCGAACTACCTCTACCAGTTCTCCGTCGTGCAAAGCGGCACCTACTGGTACCACAGCCATTCAGGCCTGCAGGAACAGGAAGGCCATTACGGCCCGATCATCATCGATCCCGCCGGTGCCGATCCGGTCGCCTATGACCGCGAGCATGTCATCGTGCTCGCCGATCACAGCGCGCTCTCGCCGCAGGCGATCTTCCGGCGCCTCAAGGTCAACCCCGGCCATTTCAATTTCCAGCGCCAGACCCTGGCCGGGCTCCTGTCGGGCAAGGATCAGCCGCTCAAGGACCGGCTCGACTGGGGCCAGATGCGGATGGACCCGGCCGACATCTCCGATGTGACCGGATCCACCTACACCTATCTCGTCAACGGCCATGGTCCGATGGACAACTGGACCGCGCTCTTCACCCCGGGCGAACGGGTGCGGCTGCGGGTCATCAATGCGTCGGCGATGACCACCTTCAACGTCCGCATCCCCGGCCTGCCGCTGACCATCGTCCAGGCCGACGGGCAGAATGTGGTGCCGGTCACCGTCGACGAGTTCCAGATTGGTGTTGCCGAGACCTACGACGTCGTTGTCAGCCCAGGCGATGACAAGGCCTACACCCTTGTCGGCGAGGCGATCGACCGCTCGGGCATGGCGCGTGCCACGCTCGCGCCGCGCGCCGGCATGGCCGGCGAGGTTCCCCCCTTACGCAAACGGCCGCTCGCCGACATGAAGGACATGGGCATGGACATGTCCTCGATGCCGGGCATGGAAGGCATGGACATGTCGGGCGGCGCTATGCGGGGCGTCGATCCGACGGCCGAGAAGAACGCGTCCGCGCGCCTCGCGACCGGCGCGGCGGCAGCGATGGCGACCATGGACAATAGCGCCATGGCAGGCATGGATCATTCGGGGATGGATCATGGATCGATGGCCGGCATGGACCACGGCGCGATGGGCGCCGATGGCCAGATGGCGGGCATGGATCATGGCGGGCACGCGATGGGCTCGATGAAGATGCGCGACTTCTCGAACGCGCCGCAGGTGAAGCGCGACCCGAGCGTCCAGACCATCTCGCCGATGCCCGTAGACCGCACCGGCGAGCCCGGCCAGGGCCTCGCCGACGTCGGCCACAAGGTGCTTGTCTACAGGGACCTGATGGCGCTCGATCGCAATCCGGACGTGCGCGCGCCGAGCCGCAGCATCGACATTCACCTCACCGGCAACATGGAGCGGTTCATGTGGTCGTTCGACGGCGAAAAAATGTCGGACCATCACGAGCCGATCCCCTTCATCGAAGGCGAGCGGGTGCGCGTCAATCTCATCAACGACACGATGATGGGGCATCCGATCCATATTCACGGGCATTTTTTCGAGCTGGTGACGGGGCATGGCGATCATGCGCCGCGCAAGCATACGGTGATCGTCCAGCCCGGCGGCAAGGTGACCTGGGACTTCACCGCCGACGCGGTCGGCGACTGGGCCTTCCACTGTCATCTCCTCTACCACATGCATGCAGGGATGATGCGGGTCGTGAGCGTCCGTCCGAAGGGAGACGCGTAATGACCCGCATCCTCACGCCGCTGGTGAGCGCGATCGCCCTTTTCGCTGCCGCGCCCGCCTTTGCCCAGGATCATTCGATGCACGGCATGCCCGGCATGGCGCCGCCGGGCGAAGTGGCGCCGGCGCAGGAGAAGAAGAAGGACAAGGCCGCCGCCAGGCCGCGCGCTCAGACACCAGCGCCGGACGCCACCTCGGCGATGGACCATTCGCAGCACCAGGCCAGTCCTGCGCCGCAGGGAGATGCGGCCGGTCAGCCGCAACCCGCGTCTCCCGCGATGCCGGAGATGCCGGGTATGGACCATTCGCAGCATGGCCAGACAACGATGCCGGGAATGCCCGCCATGCCCGGCATGCAAATGACCGGCACGGCGCTTCCGGCCGGCAATGCGCCCCCGCCGCCTCCCCCAAGCGACCACTTCGCCGATCGTGATTTTCCCGGCGGCGAGATGGCGCGCTCGCGCGACATCATGATGAAGGATAGCGGCGGCAACAATTTCGGGCAAATGCTGCTCAACCTGTTCGAGTATCAGGCGCATAGCGGCCGCGATGGCTATCGCTGGGATGGCGAAGGCTTTTACGGCGGCGACATCAACCGGCTCTGGCTCAAGAGCGAGGGCGAAGGCGAGTTCGGCCGCGGCATCGACAGCGCCGAGGTGCAGGTGCTCTACAGCCGGGCCATCGACCCCTATTTCAATCTTCAGGGCGGTATCCGCCAGGACTTCGGCCGCGGGCCCGACCGCACCTACGCGACGATCGGCGTCGAGGGCCTGGCTCCTGGCATGTTCGAGGTCGAAGGCGCGCTGTTCCTCTCGACCAAGGGCGATGTTCTGGGCCGGGTCGAGGGCTATTACGACCAGCGCATCACCCAGCGCCTGATCCTCCAGCCGCGCGCCGAGGTCAATTTCGCCGCACAGGATATTCCGGAGAACGACATCGGTTCGGGGCTGGTCAACATAGAGCTCGGCGCGCGCCTGCGCTACGAATTCAGCCGCCAGTTCGCGCCTTACATCGGCGTTTCCTATCTGCGCAAAGCCGGAGACACGGCGCGGCTGTCGAGGCTTGCGGGCGAGGACGTCCATGCCACCAGCTTCGTCGCCGGCGTTCGCTTCTGGTTTTAGCATCAGGACGGCTGATGGCGGGGGCGAACAAGAGAGCGGGGCGTTGCACTCATACCCAGGTCGGCCGGCGCCGAGCGAAGGAGATACGCCATGGACCATTCGTCCCACATGAACACCCGGAAGATGGGCGCCTATTGGAGCCTTGCCGTTCAGACCGTCATCAGCGGCGTCATCATGTATCTGGTGATGTTCGTCATGATCGACGGGCTCGACAGCTTCTACAACAACCTCAACATGCTCTACATGACGCTGATGATGGTCGCGCCCATGGTGGTGCTGATGATCCTTGCGATGCGACATATGTTCCCATCGAAAGCCGCCAACATCGCGCTGATCGCCGCGTCGCTGGTCGCCTTCTTCGGCAGCTTTGCACTCATCCGCACCCAGACCACGATCGGCGACACGGCCTTTCTGCGCTCGATGATCCCGCACCATTCCGGGGCGATCCTGATGTGCCAGGAAGCAAAGCTCAGCGATCCGGAAGTCATCCGGCTTTGCGAATCGATCAAGCGCTCGCAGCGGCAGGAAATCGACGAGATGAAGGCCATACTCGCGCGGCGCTGAGTGGCACGGTCGGGCTACGCCCGGATACGTGCGCCCGGCCAGGTATGTGAGCCGGCCGATGGTCGACACGAGGCGCGGGGCGGACGAGATTGCAAGCGACGTAGCGCGGCTTGCGCCGCTGTTCCTGCGACAGGCTGGCGGCCACGTCCTGACGCTGCTCGATCCTTCCGGGATCGTGCTGAGCTATAATGAAGAAGGCGAGCGTGCCGAATGCTGGCCGCTCGATCGCGTCCTGGGACAGCCCCACGACCTGTTCTACCCGCCCGACGAGATTGCGGCGGGGCGTCCAGGCGCAGACCTGGCGGCCGCCCTTCACGAGGGCACGCTGGAGCGCGAAGCGTGGCGGGTCTGCGAGAACGGCGCGGAATATCTGGCGCGCCTGACGATCACCGCACTGTTCGAAGGCGACACACATCGCGGCTTCGCCTGCATCAGCCGCGATGTCACCGACGAGGCGGCGGTCCGCGCATCGATCGAGACCCGCGAGCAGCATCTGCAATCGATTCTGGCGACGGTGCCGGATGCGATGATCATCATCGACGAGACCGGCGCCATCACGTCGTTCAGCGCAGCGGCACAACGCCTGTTCGGCTACAGCGAAGCCGAGCTCGTCGGCCGCAACGTCTCCTGCCTTATGCCCCAGCCCGATCGCGACCGTCACGACGAATATCTCGCGCATTATCTGCAGACCGGCGAGCGCCGGATCATCGGCCTCGGTCGCGTCGTGGTCGGCCAGCGCCGCGACGGCTCAACCTTCCCGATGCAGCTGTCGGTCGGCGAGGCCGGTGAAGACGGGCAGCGGTTGTTCACCGGCTTTATCCGGGATCTCACCGCCAAGGAGCAGGATGAGCTCAGGCTCAAGGAACTGCAGGCAGAGCTGGTCCATGTCTCTCGGCTGAGCGCGATGGGCACGATGGCCTCGACGCTCGCGCATGAGCTCAACCAGCCGCTTGCCGCGGTCGCGCTCTATCTCGAGACGATCCGCGACATGCTCGACGAGCGGGACGACGAACCCTTCGTGTCGCTACGGTCGGTGATGGATGATGCGGCACAGGAAACGCTGCGGGCCGGCCATATCGTCCGGCGCCTGCGCGATTTCGTCGCCCGCGGCGAGGTCGACAAGAGCCTCCACGAGCTGCCGCAGGTCATCGCCGAGGCGAGCCAGCTCGCGCTGGTCGGTGCACGCGAGCGCGGCATCCGCAGCTTCTTTGCGGTCGATCCCGCCGCGACGCCGGTCCTCGTCGACAGGGTGCAGATCCAGCAGGTGCTGGTCAACCTGATGCGCAATGCCATCGAGGCGATGGCGGAGTGTCCGGTTCGCGACCTCAAGGTGGCGACCAGGTTGCGCCCTGACGGGCTGATCGAGGTGACCGTGGAGGATACCGGTCCCGGCATCGCGGACGGAATCCGCGAGCAGCTCTTCACGGCGTTCAACTCGACAAAGGCCGACGGCATGGGCCTCGGCCTCTCGATCTGCCGGACCATCATCGAAGCGCATGGCGGCCGTATCTGGATGGAGCGCCCCGACCGCGGCGGCACCCGCTTTCATTTTACCTTGATCCATGCGCGGGCGGAGGAGGAACATGGGGGATAGACGCGTCATCCATCTGGTCGACGACGAGGAGAGCATCCGCAAGGCGGCGAGCTTTGCGCTCAAGACCGCGGGCTACGACGTCGTGACCTATGCCTCGGGCGTGGAGTTTCTCAAGGAGGCGAAGTCGGCGGCCGTCGGCTGCGTCATCCTTGACGTGCGCATGCCCGAGATGGACGGTCTCGAGGTTCAGGCCGCCATGGCAGCACGCGGGGTCAACATGCCGGTCATCGTCCTGACCGGCCATGGCGACGTGTCGGTTGCGGTGCAGGCCATGAAAGGCGGCGCGGTCGACTTTCTCGAGAAGCCCTTCGAGAAAGCGGCCCTGCTCGGCGCCGTCAGCCGCGCGTTCGCACGTCTCGACGATGTCGACCTTCGTACCCTGGAAACGTCCGAAGCAGGGGTGCGGGTCGCTGCACTGACGCCCCGGGAGCGGGAAGTGCTCGAAAGGCTGGCGAACGGCCTGCCCAACAAGACGATCGCCTATGACCTGGGCTGTTCATCGCGAACGGTCGAGGTCCATCGCGCGAGCCTGATGGCCAAGCTCGAGGTCCGCAATTTGTCCGAAGCCCTGCGGATCGCCTTTGCCGCGGGCATGGGCCGCAAGCCGAAGTGACTGCGACCTCTACGTAGCGACGGGACGGGGCGCGATATGCGATCGATGGTGCAATCGTCACACGGGTGTCCGCTTCTCGCAATGCCATCGGTCCGTTCCACCCAGCATGATGGCAGATACACCATCCTCGTTTCCGACGACGATCCCGGCGTGCGGCGTGGCCTCCAGCTGCTGCTGAGATCGCGCGGCTATGCTGTGTGGGGATATACCACCGGCCACGCGCTGTTGGCCGACCCGCGCGCGAAGGAAGCAGACTGCGTCATCCTCGACTATCGCATGCCCGACATCGACGGATTCGCGATGCTGCGTCACCTTCGCGAGATCGGATGGTCGGGACGCGCCATCATGATCTCAGGCTTTCACGACACGCTGCTGGCCTCGCGGGCCGCCGAGGCGGGCTTCGATCACGTTCTCGCAAAGCCTTTGATCGGCAGGGCTTTGCTCGATGCGTTGGACCGGCACCGCGCCGAGACGCTTCGAAAGCATTGAGTTATGGCGGCCTGCCCCAGCGGCCTCAGCCCGCGCGATGTGGAAAGCGGTCAGCGACGTCAAAGCCAGTGGCTGCGTTTGAACCGGATGTAGGGTCCGATGCAGACCGCAGCGATGACGCCGAGGATGACGAAATATCCCCATTGCGTCTTCAGTTCGGGCATATTCTCGAAATTCATGCCGTAGATTCCGGCAATCGCGGTAGGCACCGCGAGGATCGCGGCCCAGGCGGCAAGCTGACGCGTGATCGCACCCTGGCGCTGCTGTTCGAGCAGGTGACTCGCCTCGAACACCGAGATCAGGATGTCGCGGATGCCGGTGATGGCGCTCTCAACCCTGAGCATGTGATCGAGCAAATCACGGAAATAGGGTTTGGAGGCCTCATCAAGCCGCGGAAGCTGCAGGTTCACCAGCTTGCGACCGACCTCGAGCATGGGTCCGAGCACGCGTTGGAAGCGGACGAGCTCACGCCGCAGCGTGAAAATCCGGGTCACCTCCTCGCGGGTGAGAAAGGCTGCAAGCATGCGCTGCTCCATCTTGAGGACGTCCTCCTCGATCGCCTCGACGATCGGGAAATAGCCATCGACGATGAAGTCCAGAATGGCATGGAGCACATAGTCCGGGCCCTCGCGCAGCAGCTCGGGCGTGATTTCGAGATGCGCGCGAAGCTCGCTGTGCGAACGTGCCGAACCCTGCCGAACGGTGATCAGGAAACTCTTGCCCAGGAAAATCGCGGTGGAGCCGTAGGCGATATGATCGCCTTCAAGATGTGCCGTCCTGGCGACGATGAACAACTGGTCACCGTAGACGTCGAGCTTGGAAAACTGGTGGCCGTTGCCGGCATCTTCCACGGCAAGCGGGTGAAGGCCGTAATTTCCGGCGATGTCGGCAAGTTCTGTCTCGGTGGGCTGGGAGAGGCCGATCCACACAAAGTCATCCTTGGCGATATGCTCGCACGCCGGATCGATCAGGGTCACCGGCCGTAGCCGTTTGCCCTCGTGATAAAGAAAGGCGGCGACGACGCTCATGGCACTTTCCGGTGCCGCCACTGCGGCGGCGACCGGAAGCCGTGTGCCTGGCCCATTGAGACGCGCGCACGAGCAGACGCGCCTCATTCTTCAAGCCCAGTCGCAGGAAGAAGAAAGCGGCGCGCAGCAATTCGAGCGAGAGCTTGTAGAAAAAGCGGCGGAGCGTTGGGTTTCGCAGAAGGCCGCTCCCGTTCATGACGCGCGTGGCTGGGCGGCGCGCTGCCAAATCAAGGGCACGCAGACTGCGAAGGTCCGCGCACCCTTGATTGGCGACCGCGAGGGCTTCGTCCTCTCTTGCGATGGTACCAAGCGATTGCCCGTTTGGCGCTTCGGCAATCGTGTCGGATGGCTATACCTAAGTATCGGATAGCGGCGCTGACGACAGGGGTTGCCGGGCCCCGGTGAGGCGCATCGCACCGCGCGGAGACGAAAGCTGGAAGACGGGAAAGCTCAACTGTCGAAAGCGACCGAGCGCGCGAGCGCTTCCTGGGACTGCAGAAAGGCGAGCCGCGATTGCAGCGCCGCCTGGACAACGCCGAAAGCGTCACCCCCCAGAGTCACGCGCAGCGGCGGATGGTCGCTGGTTGCGACATCGACGATCGCTTGCGCGATCTTTTGCGGGTCGAGCGTGTAGAGCTCGTTTCCGGCGGTCTCGAACATCTTGCGGATATCGCCGGCGGGCGTATCGCGATAGGCGGCGATCTCGCTGGCGAATTGCAGGTTGTGGCTGAAGCTGGTGCGCGCGCCACCCGGCTCGATCAGCGTCACGAACAGGTTGAAGGGTTCAAGCTCCTGGCGGAGGCATTCGCTGAAGCCCTCCAGGCCCCATTTGGCCGCATGATAGAGACTGCTCGTCGGAAGCGAGCCCTGACCGCTGGCGCTGGAGATCTGGATGATCCGGCCGCTCCCGCGCAGGCGCATCGCGGGGACAAAGGCGCGGGTGATGTGGATGGGCGCCATGAGATTGAGCGCGATCTGGCCTTCGACCTCGGCGTCCGACATCTCTTCGGTGGCGCCGATCACGCCGCCGCCGGCGTTGTTGACCAGAATATCGACGGGTCGACGCGCCTGCGCCCGGGCCACGACCGCAGCAATATCGTCCTTGACCGTGACGTTCCTTCTCACGATCTGGCTTTTGAGCCATTCGAGCATGGAATCTTTTGCCATCATGGGCGTCGTCGTCGCTCTCGGCAGCATCGTCTACCGGGCCAGCATCCGCCGGTCATCAACGTAGGGGTCACGACGGTGGAGCGAGCGGTCGGCTCTTCAAGCCCAACGCGATCGGCTCATTTCTCGCTCACCAGTCGTGAACTAACGGCAAATTTGTCAGAATTTGAGGGTGAAAGTGATTTATGGCCCTCATTTTTGTTTCAAGCAGCGCCTGCCGAATGCATCTCTGCGATTGATGTCTTCTGCAAAAGCTTGTTGGCATCGGATGCTCGCTGATCACACCTAACCCGTAATCGTGCCTCTGGCTGACATACCCGACAAACGTATAAGCTCGCCATGCGCGGGCGTCACCAACCCAATTCCGCGTGCGATCCCAAGCGCACAAGCTGCAAGGTGTCGTCATCGGGCTTGCGGTAAATCAGCACGAGGTCGGGCTTTATGTGGCAATCGCGATGGTCGCGCCAGTCGCCGGTCAGCGCATGGTCGCGGTGGCGCGGTTCAAGCGGCTCGTCGGATGCCAGCGCCTCGATGATCGGGATCAGGTCAGCGTCCAGCGTCTTGGCGTGCTGCCCCTTCTTCTCCCGCTTGTAGTCGCGCTTGAACCGCCCGAAGCGTTCAATCGTCCGCATTGAGGTCGGCCATCAGGTCGACCACCGTGGCGAACCGCTTGCCCTTTCCCTCGCGCGCTTCCTTCATGGCCTCGATCGTCTCGGCATTGGGCACCAGCGGTTCAAACGGCAAGGCCTTGTCGCGGGCAACGCGGGTCAGCATCAGGCGCACGGCATCGGAGACGGTCAGCCCCATAGCAGCCAGCACGGTCGCGGCTTCCTCCTTCACCGCTCCGTCGATCCGGGTCTGCACAAGAGCGTTTGCGGCCATGTCGATTTCCTTTCTGCATGACGATGTAATGCAAGCGAACGCAAAGTGCAATCAGGCAAAGCCCCGGCTATCGACATGGCGACCGGGCTTCGCGTTTTTCACCTTCAATGCTGTGAGTGCCATCGGTTCGGGGCCCTGATCGGGAATGTTGGGGCCGTTCTCACACTTTCGGTGGGCAAACGGTCCCACAATCGTTCCCACATTTTGGGCCAAATTCAGGCAAATCAGGGAGACGACCGCGAACAACTTACAAGACAAATCGTTGCTTTTTCAGTGTAGGTAGGGGTAGGGACGCCATCAGCTCGCTTGACACAAGGTTCTACACTCGACAGCGGGGGCCTCTACCACCGGGCAATTCTGCAGGATGCTGCAAACCGCGCGATATCAATGGCGGGCGAAAATTCGCTGACCGGCGCTGCCGAAGGCCACCACCGTATAGGGTTGGCGGGCAGCGCCTGCCACTTCCATGCCCTCCGAACCGATCGGCATCCCCGCAACCGCAATGCCTTTGACGCCCGCAGGACGGGTCGCCAGCAAGCGCTTGACGTCGGATATCGGGACATGGCCCTCGATCATATAGCCATCGACGATCGCGCTGTGGCAAGATGCCAGCGTCCGGGGCATGCCGGCCTTGCGCTGAAGCTCGCTGCGCGACGCATCGTCACGCATGACGACCTTGCGTCCCAGCTTCGCGCGCACGGCCTGCGCCCACTTCTCGCAACATCCACATCCCGGATCCCGGTGGACGACGATATCACTGGCCGCAAGCGCTACGCCGGGCATGGCGAGGAACAGCAAGGCGACGAATAGGCGGGTCTTCATGAAATGACTCCCGGAAGAACGATAAGCATGGGGCAGAGGCCCCTTCTTTTCTATACGCATCAATGCGCCCCTCCCCTCATCACGCAGATGATTTTACGATGGCGGGCGGCCTCCAGGCTAGCGGCAGGGACACAAGCAGCGCTAGCGATAGACCACCAATCCCCCACAGAACGAGCGGCTGCGCCCCGGGAGCGACGATGGCTATCGCCAGCGGCGCGAGCGCCTGCCCGATGCTGGCGGCGGAATGCTGGAAACCGAGCTTCACGCCTGAAGGGGCCCCGCCGCCGCTGATCCAGAAGCTGGTGACCAATCGAAGGGTTGCCGAGCTCCAGCCGGCAGCAACGATGATCCCACTGAGCTCGGCCATACTCGCGGCGACAGGAAACATGAAAAGTGCCACAGCCAGCAGGCCCAGCGTCAATCCGGCAAGCCGCCTCGGCACAGTGACCAGCCAATCCAGCTTTGCATGGAAGATCTGTGCCGCCAGCATGCCCAATCCGCAGAGACTGAGCATCCAGGCGATCTCTTCGCGGCTCAGCGAAATGGCGCTCCGCGTCACCAGGAGATTGACATGCATCGCCGCCAGCCCGCCGCCCGCGACGATCGTGATAAAAAGCAGGATCAACGTCGCGCCGAGCGTAGGCGCGGGCAGGTCTCCGCCATCGATGCAAGGTGCACACCAGCGCGGCAGACGCACGGCGCAAAGCGCCGCCCCGACGGCACCGATGCCGAGAGCGAGGATCATGAGGGGAGCGCGGGGCAGGATCGCGGCCGAGACCTCCGCCACCAGCGGACCGGCGAGATCGCCCAGAAACACGAAGGCGGTCAGCCAGGTGAAGCGGCGCGCCTGGTCCGCGCGCCCGCTTGCGGCAAAGCTCGCGCAGAGCAAGCCCAACGGTATGATGGCGGCCGACGCCATCCCCGCCACCAGACGCAATGCATAAAGCTCAGGCAACCCGACGAGGCCGATCGGCGCGGTCACCAGCGCGAGGATGACCAGCGCTGCGCGCAACATCGCCCGATAGTCGACCCGGTCCGCGATCCAGCCCCAGAGCGGCGCCGCCAGCAAGGCTGCCAGGGGATGGACCGCGGTCAGGCTCGCGACGTGAAAATCATGAGCGCTTGACGATAGCGCGCCACGAGCCGGGTCGACCAGTGCCGGAAGGAAGGCGAGAATGGCCGTCTGTCCCGCCGACGCCGCAGCCGCCGCGAGCAACAAGACGAAAAAGGAGGCCGGCCAGCGACCGTTGGCTTGCGATCCAGCCTTGTCACGCGGCGCGTTCGCGGTCGATCCCTCGAGTGGCCATCCGCGGATCACCACCAGGCGCGCAAGCCGATCACCAGCCTGTGTTCGGAAGGCCCTTCCCTGCGCAGGCGACGGAAATCGGCCGTGCCGTCAAATGCGCGCTCCCAGACGAAGCCGATATAGGGCGCGAACTTGCGCGACACCTCGTAGCGCAACCGTCCGCTCAGCTCGACATTGCTGAAGCCGCTGCCGAGCTGCCGATCGCTCGACCGCTTCGAATAGATATTGGTTTCCACCTGCGGCGTAAGGATCAACCGATTGGTGAACAGGACCTCATAGGAGGCCTTGGCGCGCGCCGCGAGACGCCCATCGGTTCCTACATAGCCGGTGAGCTGGACGTCGAACCAATAGGGCGCCAGTCCCTCGACGCCGGCGGCGAGCCAGGTGGTCGCACCCTTGCCGAGATCCTGCCTGACCCCGAGCAGCGTGCCCCAGAACGGGTTCTTGCTGTGCCACCACAGCGCCTCGACGCTGCTCTCCGGATCGAGACGTTGGTCGCGGGAGTTCTTGAGCCCCTGGCTGCGCAGCCAGAGCTTGTCATTGTCCTGACCCTTGGTGACGAGCACGGTCCAGCCCACGCCCTGACCCTCGTTGCCGCTGGTGAACTCGAGCTCATCCACAAGTATCTTGGGGATCGAGAGCTTGTCGGCCATCTCATAGCCCGGCAGCGTCGAGTTGCGATAGCCGTCGGCATAATCGTCCGAGTTGCGCGCGTCCGGCGGGGCCTTGCCACCCTGCATCGAGCCCATGTCCATCGTGGCGCCGTTACCGGACGCCTTCGTGTCGGTCATATCCATGCCCGGCATGTCCATGCCCGCATGCTCCTGAGAGCCTTGCGCGGAAGGTGAGTTTGGATCGGGAGTGGCCGTTTGGGCAGGGGTGGCGGCGGGCGACGGGGGCAAGGCATCCTGCGCGAGGGCGGGAGCCGTGATCGCCGGCGCCAGGAAGAGGGCAACGCCAAGAGCAATGCCGCGCGAGGGGATAATCCGGATCATGCGACCACCACCTCCCGGAACATGCCGGCCGCCATGTGATAGAGCAGATGGCAGTGGAAGGCCCATCGGCCCATGGCGTCGGCGGTGACGCGGAAGCTCACCCGCTGGGCGGGCTGGACCACGACCGTATGCTTGCGGACCTGGAAGGCGCCGTCCGGGCCTTCGACATCGCTCCACATGCCGTGCAGATGCATCGGATGCGCCATCATCGTGTCGTTGACGAAGGTGACGCGCAGCCGCTCGTTCGGCTTGAAATGCAGCGGCCGGGAATCGTTGAGCTTGATGCCGTCGAGCGACCAGATGAACCGTTCCATATTGCCCGTCAGATGCAGCTCGATGTCGCGCTCGGGCTCGCGCGGGTCGGGATCGCCGCCCGGCGTGCGCAGATCGGCCAGCGTCAGCACGCGCCAGCCGCGCCCGCGCAGCCCGGCGCCGGGATCGTCCAGATTGGTGCGGGGATAGTCGACGCGCATGTCGGTATTGGCGCCATATTCGGTGCGGGCGTGCTGTGCCCTGGCCGGCATCTCGGTCATGCCGTGCCCGGCATGCGCGTCGCCTCCCATTGCGCCCATCGTCGCCATCGCGCCCATCATGTCGACCGGCTCGAGCCAGGTCCGGGCATCGAGCGGCGGCACGGCTGCCGCCATGCCCGGAGCCGGTGCGATCGTGCCGCGGGCATAGCCGCTCCGATCGATCGCCTGCGCGAAGATGGTGCGGGCGCCGCCCTCGGGCATGGTGAACTCGACGTCATAGGTCTCGCCCGGGCCGATCCGGAATTCCTCGACCGTGACCGGCTCGACCGGCTGCCCGTCGGCCGATACGACCGTCAGCTCGACCCCCGGGATCCGCACGTCGAAGAACGTCGCCGTCCCCGCGCCGACGAAGCGCAGGCGCACGCGTTCGCCGGGCGCGGCGATACCGGTCCAGTTGCCGGCGGGCGGCGCGCCGTTCATCAGATAGGTGTAGGTCGCGGCAGAGACATCGCTGTAGTCGGTCGGGTTCATCCGCGAGCTGTTCCACATCCGCCGCCGCTCGAGCGCCTTCCCAAGGCCCATGGCGCCGACATCCTTGAGGAAGTCGCCGGCTGTCGGCTGCGCAAAATTATAGTAGCTGCTCTGCTTCTTGAGATTGAGGAAGATCTGCAGCGGCGGCTCGTCCGACCAGTCGCTGAGCACGATGCAATAGTCGCGATCGGGCGCCCGCGCCGCCGGCGCCTGTTTCGGCTCCACGATGATCGCTCCATAGAGTCCCGTCTGCTCGGCGAGCGTGTGAGCGTGATACCAGTAGGTTCCGCTCTGGCGGACCTCGAAGCGATAGGTGAAGGTCTCGCCCGGCGCGATGCCGGCAAAGCTGATGCCGGGCACGCCGTCCATCTCCGCCGGCACGATGATGCCGTGCCAATGGATGCTCGACATCTCCTTGAGGCCGTTGCGCACACGGAGCGTGACCGTGTCGCCTTCGCGCAGGCGCAGGACCGGCGCGGGCACGCTGCCGTTCACGGCGGTCGCGATACGGCGTTTGCCGGTGAAGTTGACTGGCAGCTCGGCGATCTCGAGGTCGAACTCGGTCCCGCTAAGCTCGGCGGGCGAGACTGGGGCGGATCGCGCGAGAAGCGCCGGGGCGAAGCCGGCAACCGCGCCGCCGATCGCCAGCCCCTGGACGAAACGGCGCCGTGCGATCGGCCGGATATGTAAGGGAGACATGAACTGTACTTTCGCGAAGTCGGGTTCAGGCGAGGTCGAGGACGATCCGGCCCTCGATGTCGCCATGGTGCATGCGGGAGAAGACGTCGTTGATGTTCTCCAGCTTGTCTGCATGGACCGTGGCCTTGACCTTGCCGTCGCCGGCGAACGCCAGTGCCTCGAGCAGATCGAGCCGCGTGCCGACGATCGAGCCTCGCACGGTAATGCCGTTCAGCACGGTGTCGAAGATCGACAGCGGGAAGTCGCCCGGCGGCAGACCATTGAGCGCGACCGTGCCGCCGCGCCGGACCATGCCGAGCGCCTGCTGGAACGCCTTGGGCGAAACGGCGGTGACGAGCGCTCCGTGCGCGCCGCCTATCGCCTTCTTGAGCGCTGCCGAAGGGTCCTCGCTGTGCGCGTTGACCGTCAGTGTGGCGCCAAGGCGTGTAGCGAGGTCGAGCTTGCTATCGTCGATGTCGACCGCGGCCACATTGAGACCCATGGCACGGGCATATTGCACCGCCATGTGGCCGAGCCCGCCGATCCCTGAGACGACCACCCACTCGCCGGGTCGGGCCTCGGTGGCCTTCAATCCCTTGTAGACGGTGACGCCCGCGCAGAGGATCGGCGCAATGTCGAGGAAGTCGACATTGTCGGGAAGGTGACCAACATAGTTGGGATCGGCGAGGACATATTCGGCAAAGCTGCCATTGACCGAATAGCCGGTGTTCTGCTGTTCGTGGCAAAGCGTCTCCCAGCCACCCAGGCAATGCACGCAATGCCCGCAGGCGGTGTAGAGCCAGGGCACGCCGACCCGGTCGCCTTCCTTCACATGGGTGACGCCCGCACCGACGGCGGCGACATGCCCGACGCCTTCATGGCCAGGAATGAAGGGCGGGTTGGGTTTGACCGGCCAGTCCCCTTCTGCCGCGTGCAGGTCGGTATGGCACACGCCGGTTGCCGCAATCTTGACCAGGATCTGCCCGGGGCCGACCGTCGGGATCGGCGCGTCCTCGATGACCAGGGGCTTGCCGAATTCGCGGACGACCGCCGCCTTCATGGTTTTCGCCATGTCCGTTTCTCCTTTTGAGCGAGGGGTCAGAACAGGCCGAGCGCGTGCTCGTCATAGGAGACGAGCAGGTTCTTGGTCTGCTGATAATGGTCGAGCATCATCCGGTGATTTTCACGCCCGAAGCCCGACGCCTTGTATCCGCCGAAGGCGGCATGGGCGGGGTACTGGTGATAGCAGTTGGTCCAGACCCGCCCGGCCTCGATCGCGCGGCCCAGACGGTAGGCGGTGTTGCCGCTCCGGGTCCAGACGCCCGCGCCAAGACCGTAGGCGGTGTCGTTGGCAAGTGCGATCGCCTCCTCGACCGTCTTGAAGGTGGTGACCGCCAGGACGGGACCGAAGATCTCCTCCTGGAAGATGCGCATGTGGTTCTGACCCACGAACACGGTCGGCTGTACGAAATAGCCCTGGTCGAGCGCACCGCCCGGCAGCGCCTTGGCGCCACCGACCAGACACTGCGCGCCCTCGGCCTTGCCGATATCGATATAGCCCAGGATCTTGTGGAGCTGGTCCTCCGACGCCTGCGCGCCGACCTGGACCGAGGGGTCGAGCGGATCGCCCTGGCGGATCGCGGCGACGCGCGCCACGGCGCGCTCGATGAAGCGATCGAAGATCGACTCATGGATCAGCGCGCGCGACGGGCAGGTGCAGACCTCGCCCTTGTTGAACGCGAACAGCGTGAAGCCTTCGAGCGCCTTGTCGAAGAAGGCATCGTCCTCGTCGAGCACGTCCGCCATGAAGATGTTGGGCGACTTGCCGCCAAGCTCCATCGTCTGGGGGATCAGATGGTCGGCGGCCGCATGCATGATCTGCTTGCCGGTGACGGTCTCGCCGGTGAACGAGACCTTGGCGATGCGCGGATTGGCGGCGATCGCCTGGCCGACGGTCCGTCCCGGGCCGGTGACGACATTGAGCACGCCGGGCGGCAGGATGTCGGCGGTGAGCTCGGCGAACATCAGCAAGGTGAGCGGCGTCTGGGATGCGGGCTTGATGACGGTGCAGTTGCCCGCCGCCAGCGCCGGGGCGATCTTCCACGCCGCCATCAGCAGCGGGAAGTTCCACGGGATGATCTGGCCGACGACGCCAAGCGGCTCGCGAAAATGATAGGCGATGGTGTCGGCATCGATCGTCGAGATCCCGCCTTCCTCGGCCCTGATGCAGCCGGCGAAATAGCGGAAATGGTCGATCGCGAGCGGAACGTCGGCAGCGCGCGTCTCGCGGATCGGCTTGCCGTTGTCGATCGTCTCGGCAAGCGCCAGCAACTCCATATTATCCTCGAGCCGGTCGGCGACGCGATTGAGAATCCTGGCGCGGTCGGCGGGCGAGATCCTTGCCCATTGATCCTTGGCGGCGTGCGCCGCATCGAGCGCGCGCTCGACATCTTCCGGCGTCGACAGCGCAAACTCGGCGATCTGGGCGCCATTGATCGGGCTCGTGTCCGCGAAATACTCGCCGCTCGCTGGAGCGCTCCATCGACCACCGATGAAATTATCATAGCGGTGTCGGAAGGACGCCGCAGCATTGATGGTCCCGATCGCCTTCTCGAACATCGCCTGTCTCCATCTTTACCGATGCCTGATGAAGTAGGCCTTCTGATGAGACGGCCTATAAGTAAGTTCCGCAGACAAAAATCAGGCAGAGTTTTTACGAAGCGCCAGGCTGGACACGCAAAAGAAGCCGATGATTTTCTCATCAGCTCATAGATTATCTCGTCGCCTAAGCAGGCAATGGCTCTCGCCATTCAATCGCGGCGCAGAGGTCACTGAAGTCGATCCGGCCATGCTTGGTCGGACCTCTTAATCGTAAGCGCGGACCCGCAGCTCGGTGCCAACTCCTGGAGCTTTACGCATCGCGGGCTCCTCTCTCTCGCGGTGGACGCCTGCTTCTCGTTATGAAATCCTAGAAACTTGGAACACCTCTTGAAGAACAGGCCCGCCGCGGGGGCAGCGGCGGGCCCTCAGACCCAGGGGTCTGTTCTCGGGGCTGGAAACCTCACATGTCGCTCATCGGCTTGTCGGCCATAGGCGTGGCCGGTTTCTTCTTGGCGGCCGGCTTTGCCTTTTTCATCGGCATCTTGCAGCAACCGCTCTTGGGCTTGCCAGCCTTGCTCGAACCGCTCCCCTGCGACGAGCCACCAGACATTCCGGCCATGCCCGCAGCGCCCTGCTGGCCTTGCGGCTTCTGCATGCCGGCTTGGTGATCCTGCATCATTTGGTCGTGCATCTGCTGCCCTCCATGATCCATCCCCTGCTGATGGGCATGGGCGGTGGATGGCTTCGGCTGCGCAGGGGCGTGCTGGGGCGCGGCGGGTGCCGATTGCGCCAGACCCGCGCCAGCGAAGTTCAGGGTCGCCAGGCAGCCGATCGCGCCGACTAGAAGTTTCGTCTTTCGCATTGTGGTTCTCCGCATGATGAGTCCTTGCCCGATCGCCGTTTGCGACCGCGACCATACCGACCCCTCATGCGGGCTTGGCCCTTTGGTCTGAATACGTAAGTTACGAATCCGCACTGGATCAGGACTGGCAGGCCCGCGATCTTGCGGGCGAAAACATGGTCCAAGGGTCCAGCGGATTCATGACTGCATCGCATTAAAGCTCGTGCAGACCTTTATTCTGAAACGCAATTGGCCCGCCGGGGAAACGGCGGACCAACGTTGCGGCCCGGTCAAACGATACCAACGCCTTGTATGGTGAGGCTTTGATCAACCGACCTCTGATGGGCTTTTGGTTCAGCACCCCCCGCCCGACCGATGCGACATGTCAGAAGCCCCCTCCTGGCTCCCCGATTCCCGCATGGCCATCCGGTGGCCTCGCATCATCTCACCGTGCATCTGGTCCTTGCCGTGCCGCATGCCCTCCATATGGGCCGTGCCGGACTGAGCCGGCGCAGGCTTGGCCTTGAGCGTCTCCTCGAGATCCGGCATGTCCGACGGCATGCCATCGGCGAGAACAGGCCCGGCACCGAGGGCAAGGAGGCCGAGGGCTGCGAGCGAAGTGATAACTACCGTTTTCTTGCGCACTATCGATTCCTTCAAGTCTGGTTTCCGTTCGACCGGCTTCAGATCCGGTCGTTTCTCGCTCCTCCGGGAGCTTGCCCTTGAGATGGTATCGGTCCTGACCCGGCAGTATACGTAATATGCGAAGCGGGTGGTCAGCCGGTCATGTCCGCCATCATTCGGCAGCTCGCCGCGCATTTCTTGCAGGTGGCCGAGCAACGCGCGATCCGCTGGTCCTCGCTATGACGCCCGCATTCCTCGGCGCAGCGCTCGCAAGCATCGGCGCAGGCGCGGCACAGGATGCGGTGCAGAGCCGATTCCCGCAGCATCGAGTTGGCTGTCGCCTGGCACAGTTCCGCACAGTCGTTCAGCATGGCGATCAACGACGCGCTCGCCAGCGCGCTGCTTTGCTTCGTCAGCCAGGCGGCGGTTTCGAGGCACATGCGGTGTGAAGCCAGGCAATCGTCGATGCAGTCCGTCATCGACATCGCCATCCCTTCCATTCGATGCTGCTGCCCCGCCGCCGGCGCAGCCAGCGTTCCGGCGGCGGCAAGGCCGGCGCCCGCCATCAGCAATTCGCGTCTCTCGATCATCATGCACCCTCCATCGGCTATCCCTTGCGCGGTGTGCCGCATCCGGCGGCCTCAGCCGTCGCCGGCGACCCATCCGACGCCGCACGCGCCTTCTCCCGCGCCATCCGGGTTTCCTCCCAGGGCCAGTGGCCGTTGATCTCGACCCCAAGCGAGATGCTCAGGAAGGTCCGCACCAGCACAAGCCCGGCCAGCACGATGAGATCGTCGAGCGTCGGGTTGATCACTAGCGACTTGACGATGTCGCCGGCGACCAGAAATTCCAGGCCGAGCAGGATGCTGCGGCCGAGCGCCGAGCGGAACGTGCTATAGGCCTCGGTTCGGTCGCCCGCCCTCGCCCGCCGCGCAAACAGAAAGGTTGCGAGCCCCGCCAGCGACTTGACGATGTCGCCGGCGACCAGAAATTCCAAACCGAGCAGGATGCTGCGGCCGAGCGCCGAGCGGAACGCGCTATAGGCCTCGGTCCGGTCGCCCGCCCTCGCCCGCCGCGCAAACAGAAAGGTTGCGAGCCCCGCGCCGACGAGGATGGTCAGCGTGCCCGCCAGTTCCAGGCCGATCACCGCAAGCCGGAAGAAGGCGCTCAGCCAGTCGGCCTCAATGGTGATCATACCAGCCTCGCTTGCGGATATTGTTGAAGCTGTCGGTGGCGTGACAGGCATAGCATTGGTCGACGCGCGCCTTCGATCCGGCTGCGCGCTGCGAGACCATGCTGAAATGCTCCATGAAGTGACTGGGCGGCGCCTTGTGGCACTCGGCGCACTGCATCGAATTGACCGATGGATGGCGGTAATTGGCGATCTTCCAGCTGTCGGTCTTGTGGCAGCTCGCGCAGTCGGTGCCGAACAGGCCCTGGTGCGGATCGCGGAACGCATGGCAGCTTGCGCAATTGAGCGCGGTCTCGGGGGTCACGCTTCGAATGTTTGTCGACATGCCCGCCAACGGCTGCCGCCACTTCGCCATGTCGAGCAACGCGGCGTGATCCATGCGGATGATGCCGCGCTCTCCCTCATGTTCGACGTGGCAGGAGGTGCACTGCGTCGCTTTCGCGGGCCGGCATCCCTCGGCGCGTCCGATCGCATCCGGATTGCGACCGCGGCGACCATCACCAGCAGGGCTGCGATGAAGACGGCGTAGGAAAGACGCTGCCAGCTCATAGCCAGCGCAGCCCGTAATAGAGCGCCGCGCCGACATGGAGCGCGAGCAGCGCGAAGATGAGACAGCCCAGCAGGATGTGCAGGATCCGCCACCGTGTGAACAGGGAGTTGGTTGCCTCTTCGGCACGGATCGCGAATTCGGTATCGGCCAGCGCCGCGGCGATCCCCGCCTTGTCCTGGGGGTGTTGGCCCGCGGGCGCATCCCCGGCGACGAACAGATAGCGCCTCCAGCCCGACAGCGGCGCGGCTGCGGTATCGGCCTGCGCCGGCGCCGCCGGCTCCTCAAGGAAGGCGGCGCGAAGCGAGGCCAGTTCCGACCTGCGTCCGCGCAGCGCCCGACCAAGCTGGGCAAGCAGGTAGCGGCCGATGAAGCCGGTAATGACCGTCATCAGCAGGAGGACGGTCAGAAGCAGTCCGACCGGGCTTTCGAGCTTGTGCGCGGCGTGGACCAGACCCAGGATCGGCGCCAGCACGCCGGCATAGATGTGGATGGCGAGCAGGGTCGGCTTGCTGACGAGCCGGGAGAGCACTTTGTCGACCCAGGCGATGTGCTTGGCCGCGACATAGGGAAGCGTCAGCAGCATCAGCACGAGCGCTGCGATCCCGATGATCCCGCCAGCGAGGCTGCCCGGAAAGCGCGGTGACACATGCACGAGGTAGCCGAACGGGAACAGCAGCAGGAACGCGACCAGCAGGCCGACGGCGATGTCGCTGCGTTCGCGCATCAGGCTTCGACCACGAGCGGCGTGCCCGTCCCCTTCGCCTGGCACGCCAGCACATAGCCCTGCGCCTTGTCGGCGGGCGCGAGGCCGGACTCGACCTCCATCGTCACTTCGCCCTGCAGCAGCTTGACGACACAGGCGCCGCATGTGCCCGCACGGCAGGCATAGGGGATCTCGACGCCCGCGCCCTCGGCCGCCTCGAGCACGGTCTCGTCCGCGGGCAAGGCGGCCGACACCCCCGACACGGAGAAGGTCACCGTGCTCGGCGCCACCTCGGTGCTCGGGGCGGGCTTATCCGCTGGCGCGGGCGCGGGCTTGACCTCGAGATCCTCGTGGTCGGCCGGCAGCGAGGCCGGACCGAACGCCTCGGTGTGCAGCTGCGCTTCGGGGACGCCGAGTTCCGCCAGCACGCCGCGCATCGCGCCCATCATCGCCGGCGGGCCGCACATATGGATCCGCCGGCTCGCGATCTCCGGCACCGCGGCCAGGATCATCTCGCGGGTGATCGGCCCTTCGGGGCCCATCCAGACGGTGCCGGGCGCGCGCTGCATCGCGGCGACGACATGGAGGTTGGGAAAACGGCGTTCGAGCCGCTCGAGCTCGTCGCGGAACACGAATTCCTCGGTCGACCGTGCGCCGTAGAAGAAGAAGATATCGCCCTTCCACGCGGTGTCGGTGAGATAGCGCAGCACCGACATCATCGGCGTGATGCCGACCCCGCCCGCGATCAGCACGATGCTTTCGGCATCCGTCCCCGTGAAGGTGAAGGTGCCGAACGGTCCGCTGACCTTCAGCAGATCATCTGCGACGATCTTGTCGTGCAGGTGCCGCGAGACCACGCCCTGCTCCTCGCGCTTGACCGTCAGCTCGACATAGGCCCGCTGGGTCGGGGAGGAGGCGATCGTGTACGAGCGACGCGCGGTCTTGCCTGGCTCGGGCACCACCTCGACCTGCAGGAACTGTCCCGGCAGGAAGTCGAACGGCAGCCGGTCGGCAGCCGGGTCCGCGAGCCGGAAGGTCAGCACGGTCGGCGTTTCTCGCACGATCTGTACCACACGCAGCTGCCCCGCCCAGCTTTTGGGCTTGCGCAGCGAAGCCCCCGCGGGCGCGGCCGCATTGCTCGGCGCGAGCCCAGCGCTATCGGCAACGGGTGCAGGCGCGGGCGCGGGCGCAACCCTGGTAGCGGGAGGGGCAGCCTTCGGCTCCGGCTTTGCCAATGCCTTGCCGGTGGCGACACCGCCGGCGATCGCCGCGATACGCCGCAGGCGGAAGATCTGCAGCGCGATCAGCGTGGCGCTCACCAGCCCCAGGAACAGCATGAGAAGGAGGTGCGAAGGCGAGATGCCGAACCAGTGATCGGCATGGCCGGGCGCGGCCTGGTCGATGTCGAGCTGATCGCGCAGCCAGGCAAGCCCGACCTCCCGGGGCGGCTGCAAGCCTCCGATCGCGCCCTGCGCGGCGGTGCCGGACCGGAACAGGTCGGTTCCCTCGCGCAGGCGGCGCGCCGCATCGAGCCGGGCCGAGACCGTGGTCGCACGCGCGCCGTCGGCCGAGGCGGCGTTGATCATCGCCAAGCCCATGCTTACCCGTTCCCCGGCCTGCGCAGCGACCCGCTGCCGGGCCGCTTCGTCGAGCGCGGGAAAGGCGAGCAACTGCGAAAAAAATGCGGTGCGGCGGGAATCGTGCCCATGTTCATTCTCGCCTTCGCCGTTGATCATGCGCTCCATCATGGAGTTCATCATCGAGGCCATATCGGAGGTGCCGACCTCGGGCTTTGCGGACATTGCGCCATCGGCCATCCCCGCACCGCCCGAAGTATCCCCATGATGTGCCGAATGGTCTTCGCCCTCCTGAGCGTGCACGCTCGCAGAGGGAAGGCTGAAAGCGAGCAACAACCCCAGACCCGAAAGGCGAAGGCTGGTCCAAACGCACATGTCGACCCCCTTCGCGCCCTTACATGTCCTTCATCGGCATCGCCGAATCCGCAGGCGCAGGCTCGGTCTTCGGAGCGCTGCTGTTCATGCCTCCCTGGCGCATCGCATCATGGTCCATGGCCTGCTGGTGATGCCGCTCCATCTCCTGTTCATTGGCCATGGCGTCCGAATGATCCATGCCGGCGGGATTTACGCTATCAGCGCCAGCCGCGGGTGCGGCGCTGTTGGCCGCAGCCGGCACCGTCTGATCGGTCTTGCGCTCACAGCCCGAAAGCGCCGCCATCGAGAGCAGGCTAACGCTGATTAGCGACAGTATGGCTTTTCGATTTCCGACCATTGCTTCTTCCTTTCGTACTGGAGGAATCTCCGGGTGGCCGTGAGCCACCCGGAGCAGAAATCATTGGGCTTGGCGAAGAATCTTGCGGCACTGATCGTGCGACAGGTTCATGGGATTACGACCCTGCTGTTTCATCTCGCCATGGTCATGACGTGTCTGGAGACCCATATCGCCCTCCATGGCCCTACAGCTTTCGACCTGTGCGGAGGTAGGCGGCGTCGTCGCACAGGCGCCCAGAAGCAATGCTGGAACAATCCCAGCCACTATATGTATTCGTGTCATGATAAATCCCCTTTTAATAATGGTGTTTGTTCTTCCTGCGAGGTTTGCTCTTATATCTTTCGGTGATCAGTTCTCCGCCTTTCCGTGAGGAACGTGAGAATAGGGCAATCGGAAACAGGAACTTCGCCCGGGCACTCATCGGCAAGCAATCGAAGCATGTCGCGAATATCGGACAGGCGCTTGAGCCGGACTTCGGCGTCCGTAATCTTGGCGAGCGTGATATCGAGCACGGCCTGCGCATGCGCGGTGTCCGATGCCCTGAGCGCCAGCAGCTGCCGGGCCTGATCGAGGGTGAAGCCAAGCTCCTGCGCCGAGCGGATGAAGTTGACGCGCTCGAGGTCGGTCGCGTCGTAGAGCCTGTAGCCCGCTGCCGTGCGCGCGGGCTCGCGCAGCAGGCCCATTCGCTCATAATAGCGGATCGTATCCCGCCCCACGCCTGCGGCCGCGGCCAGTTCGCCGATCTTGAAATTGCCCATGTCATCCGCTCGATCATGCCGGTTGGACCACGGTCCAGGGTCAAGCGGTTTCGCTTTGACCCCGAACGGTCTCCTCGTCGCCGGCGGCCCGCTGCCCCGACGCGTCGCATCAGGGCAGCCCGTGCCGCCCAGTTCTTGCGAAGCTCGACGATGTCGTGCTTGGCAGGCGTGCCGTCGGCGACGGACACGTGCGCGAAGTGATCGTCAAAGATATGGTCGATCGTTACATGGCCGACGAGCTGGCGGTGATAGGTCGGCGCCACGCCCTTGGACGGACCCGGATGGGTCACGACGCGATAGACCTCGAGCTTCTGGCCGACCTCGGCGCCGTCGGCCTTGCCAATGCACACGACGGTGCCGTTGTTGCCCGTGTCGACGATCGAACCGCGCATGAAGAAGCTGTGCCCGATGCTCTGGGCCATAGTGGGGACGGCAGCAAGCATCGAAATGCCGGCAAGCGCGACCATGAGAGTTTTTCTGACCATATTCACCTCCTTGGATGGTAAGCCACCGCCCGGACTTTGCCGAGGGGAAGAGCGTCTCTTCAGGCTTGGGACTACGGTCCCGGGTCCAGCCTCGATATACGTAGAGGCCGCAGCCGATCTTCTTCCCCGGGCCGGATCTTTATTGACGCGGAGTTGACGGAATCAGCCGTCAGCACTTCAAAATCCGCGCGGCGCGAGACTTTGGTTGGCTGCGCCCGCGAAACCCGCTAGATATCGAGGCCCGTGAAACGCCTGCTCGCCCTCCTGCTCGTCATCGGAGCGCTGTCCGGTCTCTTCGGAGCCCAGATGGCGGCCGCGCACAGCGTGCCGCAGGCGGCAGGCGCGCCGCTGGCCAAGGGCATGGATGCGGACTGCATGGCGATGATGGCCAAGCAGCAGCCTGCGCCCAGCGAAAAGCCCTGCAAGGGCCTGACGCTCGATTGCATCGCCGCGATGGGGTGCGTGATCCCGCTGGTCGCAGCGGACCTGGCAGGCGGCGTTGCGCCTGCGCGTCTCTACGACGCGCCCAGCTTCTGGACGACCGACACGATATTGACCGGCAAGGCGGTTGCGCCCGAGCCGGATCCTCCCACCAGCCTTGCCTGATTGAACGAGCACGGGCTGCGCGCATCGATCGATGCGTGCGCGCCCGGTTTCCTTCTTTTCAGTCAAAGGTTTTCGTGATGATCAAACTGCTTCCGGCCGCCCTTGTGGCGGCCCTCAGTCTCGCCGCGCCTGCGCTTGCAACCGACGCGAGCCGCACGCCGCAAGGCCATTGGGAATGGCGGTCGGCGCCGCAATATGGTCCGCGGGCGACTGGCCCTGCGCGTGTCCGCATATGGGTGCCCGACAGCCGGGACATGGCCAGCTGCGATTGCGCGATGATGCAGGCAAGCGCCGCCGACTGCATGCGCGGCGCAGTCAGGTCGGACAAGGGCTAAACCCGCTCCGGAGCGGCGCGTCACATCTTGGCGCGCCGCCTCTGTCATGAGGGGATGATATCCATGATCATGATGCCGAGGCGCGCTGTGCGACGCCTGTTGCTCTCTATCGGTGCGACGCTTGCGAGCGCCTGGGCCGTGCCGGTGTCGGCCGGCCCGCTCACCTACGAGCAGGCAGTGAGGCTCGCTGCCGCCAACGCGCCAAGCCTCAAGGCGCGCGCGGCGGCGACAGCCGGCGCCCGCTCTTCGGCGGTCGCGGCCGATCGCCTGCCCGATCCGACGCTCGACCTGGGCCTGCAGAACTTCCCGGTGAGCGGCCCCAATGCCGGCAGCTTCACGCGCGACGATTTCACTATGGCGACGATCGGGTTCAGCCAGACCTTCCCCAATCTCGCCAAGCGCCATGCACGCGCCGCGCGCGCCGCGGCCGATATCGGTATCGCCGAGGCGGGCGAGCTGGTCGAAGGCCGCAACGTGCGGCTCGAGACCGCCCTCGCCTGGGTCGATCTCTATTATGGAGAACGCCGGCTCCGGCAGCTCGACCTGCTCGATGCCAGCCTCGACGACCTGCAGAAGACCGTGACCGCACGCCTGGCGTCGGGCAGCGCGCGCCCGAGCCAGGCGCTCGAGCCCGACCAGCTCCGCGCCGCCATCGCCGATCGCCGCGCCGAGATGGCTGCGGTGGTGGCGCAGGCGCGGGCCCGGCTCGCGCGCTATACCGGCGACCCCGACCCGCAGGCGACGGGCGACCCGCCGATGCTCGATGTCGATCCGATCCGGCTGCGGGCCGGGATCGATGCGCTTCCCGCCCTGCGCGCGCAGGACGCGCGGATCGCAGTCGCCGAAGCGGACGTGCGTCTCGCGCGCGCCGACAAGCGCCCCGACTGGAAGGTCGGCGTCACCTATGGCCGGCGCGATCCCATGTACGGCGACATGGCCTCGGTCGGCGTGTCGATCGACCTGCCGCTGTTCGCCGGCAAGCGCCAGAACCCCAGGATCGCTGCAAGCGAGAGCCTTGCGCAAGGGGGTCGGTTCGACCGCGAGGCGATCCGCCGCGAGCTGGTGGCGCAGCTCGACGCCGATCTCGCAGACCATGCCATGCATCTCTCCCGGTTGCGCAATGCCCGCGAGACGCTGGTGCCACTCGCCAGGCACCGCGCCGAGCTCGACCGCGACAGCTATGGCGCCGGCAAGCTCGACCTTGGCGCCGCGCTGCTCACGACGCTCGGGCTCGCGGAGGCCGAGGTCGAGGCGCTCAACCGCGAAGCCGACGTCGCGCGCGACGCGGTCCGCATCACTATCACCTATGGGGAGGAGCGGCCATGACGCTCGATAAATCCGCGCTGCGCTGGGGCGCATCGATCCTGGCTGTCGCGCTGCTGGCCGGCGGCACAGGCTATTGGGCTGGCCATCGCCAGGCACCGCAATCGGAGGCGACCACGCCCGCCGGGGCAGGCAAAGTCCTTTACTGGTACGATCCGATGTTCCCCAACCAGAAGTTCGACAAGCCCGGCAAGTCGCCCTTCATGGATATGCAGCTCGTGCCGCGATACGCGGACGGAGGAAGCGCCGGCGCGGCCCCCACGGTCGCCGTCGATCCCGCCGCGCGGCAGAGCCTGGGATTGCGGGTCGTCGCGGCGAAGATGGGCAGCCTTGCCTCGGCCCTCGAGGTCACCGGCACGATCGACTTCAACCAGCGCGACGTCGCCGTCATCCAGGCGCGTTCGGGCGGGTTCGTGAGCCGCGTCTATGCGCGAGCGCCCGGGGACGTGGTCCGCGCCGGCGCGCCGATCGCGGACCTGCTCCTGCCCGAATGGGGCGGCGCGCAGACCGAATATCTGAGCGTCAGGCGGCTCGGCAAGCCCGATCTCACCGCGGCCGCGCGCCAGCGGCTGCGGCTGATGGGCATGTCCGACGGCCTCATCGCCAGCGTCGAGCGGAGCGGTCGGCCGAACGGCGTGGTGACCATCACGACGCCGATCTCGGGCACGATCCAGACGCTCGACGCCCGTGCCGGCGTGACGCTCGCCATGGGCCAGACGCTCGCCCAGGTAAGCGGGCTCGGCACCGTCTGGCTCAATGCCGCGGTGCCCGAAGCGCGCGCGGGCGATGTCCGGGTCGGCCAGAATGCCAGCGCCACGCTGGCGAGCTTCCCCGGCGAGCGCTTCGCCGGCCGGGTGATCGCGATCCTGCCGACGACGCAGGCCGACAGCCGCACGCTCACCGTGCGGATCGAGCTGCCCAACCGGGACGGGCGGTTACGGCCGGGCATGTTCGCCAGCGTCGTGCTTGGCGGCGATGCCAAGCCGGCGCTGCTGGTGCCGAGCGAGGCGGTGATCCGCACGGGCAAGCGCACGCTCGTCATGCTCGCCGCAGGCGACGGGCGCTATCATCCCGCCGAGGTCCGCATCGGCCGCGAGGCGGGCGGTGAAACCGAGATCCTTGCCGGCCTGTCGCCCGGCGAGAAAGTCGTCGCCTCGGGGCAGTTCCTGATCGACTCCGAGGCGAGCCTGTCGGGAATCGAGGCGCGGCCGATCGGCGGCGGTGCGGCATCGGCGACCATCGCCGCGCCGAGGTCGAAAGCCACGCTGTACGAGACGACGGGCAAGATCGAGCGGCTCACGGCCAATGCGGTGACGCTCAGCCACGAACCGGTCCCCGCGCTCGACTGGCCCGCGATGACGATGACCTTCGCGCTCGCCGATCCGGGCATCGCGCGCGGCTTCAAGGCGGGCGACCGGGTTCGGTTCGGGTTCGACCGGCCCCCGGCGGGACCGACGCTGCGGCGTATGGCGAAGGTGGCGGGCCGATGATCGCCCATCTCATCCGCTGGTCGGTCAAGAACCGCTTCTTCGTTCTGATCGGCATGCTGGCGCTGGTCGGCGCGGGCCTCTGGGCGGTACGATCCACCCCGATCGACGCCCTCCCCGATCTGTCCGACGTGCAGGTCGTCATTCGTACCAGCTACCCGGGTCAGGCGCCGCAGATCGTCGAAAACCAGGTCACCTATCCGCTCACCACCACCATGCTGTCGGTGCCAGGCGCCAAGACGGTGCGCGGCTATTCCTTCTTCGGCGACAGCTTCGTCTATGTGATCTTCGAGGACGGCACCGATCTCTATTGGGCGCGCAGCCGCGTGCTCGAATATCTGAACCAGGTGCAGGGGCGCCTGCCGGCGAGGGGTTGGCTGGGTCTATGAATATGCGCTGGTCGACCGCACCGGCCGGCATGACCTGTCGCAGCTGCGCGGTCTGCAGGACTGGTTCCTGCGCTATGAGCTCAAGACCGTGACCGGCGTCGCCGAGGTCGCCAGCATCGGCGGCATGGTCAAGCAGTATCAGATACTGCTCGATCCGGTGAAGCTCGCGGCCTACGGGGTGACCCACGCCCAGGCGGTCGAGGCGATCCGGCAGGCCAATCAAGAAGCGGGCGGGTCGGTGCTCGAGCTGGCCGAAGCCGAATATATGGTGCGCGCCTCAGGCTATCTGAAGACGCTCGACGATTTCCGCGCGATCCCGCTGAAGACGGCGGCCGGCGGCGTGCCGATCCGCCTCGGCGACGTCGCCACGATCCAGATCGGCCCCGAGATGCGGCGCGGCATCGCCGAGCTGAACGGTGAAGGCGAGGTCGCAGGCGGGGTCGTGATCCTGCGCTCGGGCAAGAATGCGCGGGAGACGATCGCGGCGGTCAAGGACAAGCTCGCGGACCTCAAGAGGAGCCTGCCGCCGGGCGTCGAGGTGGTGACGGTCTATGACCGCTCGCAGCTGATCGACCGTGCTGTCGAGAACCTCACCCACAAGCTGGTCGAGGAGTTCGTCGTCGTGGCCCTGGTCTGTGCGCTCTTCCTCTGGCATGTCCGCTCGGCGCTCGTCGCGATCCTCACCCTTCCCTTGGGCGTGCTCGCCGCCTTCGTCGTGATGCGCTACCAGGGCGTCAACGCCAACATCATGTCGCTCGGCGGCATCGCCATCGCGATCGGTGCCATGGTCGATGCGGCCGTGGTCATGATCGAGAACGCCCACAAGAAGATCGAGCGCTGGGAGCAGGACCATCCGGGCACGCATCTCGACGGCGAGACGCGCTGGATCCTCGTCACCGAGGCGGCGGCCGAGGTCGGGCCGGCGCTGTTCTTCAGCCTGCTGATCATCACGCTGTCGTTCATCCCGGTGTTTACACTGGAGGCGCAGGAGGGCCGGCTGTTCGCGCCGCTCGCCTTCACCAAGACCTATGCGATGGCCGCCGCCGCGATCCTGTCGGTGACATTGGTGCCGATCCTGATGGGCTGGCTGATCCGGGGGCGGATCCCGCCTGAGCAGGCCAATCCGGTCAATCGCTGGCTGACCGATCTCTACCGGCCTGCGATCGACTGGACGATGAAGCGGCCCAAGACCGTGCTGCTGATCGCGGCTTTGGTGTTCGCGACCACGGCCTGGCCGCTCAGCCGGCTCGGCGGCGAATTCATGCCCAACCTCGACGAGGGCGACCTGCTCTACATGCCCTCGGCCCTGCCCGGTCTCTCGGCCGCCAAGGCGAGCGAACTGCTCCAGCAGACCGACCGGCTGATCAGGACGGTGCCCGAGGTCGAAAGCGTGTTCGGCAAGGCGGGGCGTGCCGAGACCGCGACCGACCCCGCCCCGCTCGAGATGTTCGAGACGACGATCCAGTTCAAGCCCCGCGACCAGTGGCGACCAGGCATGACGCCCGAGAAGCTGATCGACGAGCTCGATCGCCGGGTGAGGCTTCCGGGGCTCGCCAATATCTGGGTGCCGCCGATCCGCAACCGCATCGACATGCTCGCGACGGGCATCAAGAGCCCGATCGGGGTCAAGGTGTCGGGCAGTGATCTCGCCGAGCTCGACCGCATCGCCCATGATGTCGAGACCGTGGCCAGGACCGTGCCGGGCGTCAGCTCGGCGCTCGCCGAGCGGCTGACCGGCGGACGCTATGTCGATGTCGACATCGACCGCGCCGCCGCTGCGCGGTTCGGACTCAACATCGCCGACGTGCAGGCCATCGTCTCGGGCGCGATCGGCGGCGAGACGATCGGCGAGACGGTCGAGGGCCTCGCCCGCTATCCGATCAGCGTGCGCTATCCGCGCGAATTGCGCGACAGCCTCGACGGGCTGCGGGGGCTACCGATCCTGACGCCCGCGGGCCAGCAGATCACCCTCGGCACGGTCGCCAATGTCACGATCGCCGAAGGGCCGCCGATGCTCAAGACCGAGAATGCCCGGCCCTCGACCTGGGTCTATGTCGATGTGCGCGGGCGCGATCTCGCCTCGGTGGTTGGCGATCTGCAACGCGCGGTGGCGAGACAGGTTCGGCTCTCGCCGGGGGTCAGCATCGCCTATTCGGGCCAGTTCGAATATCTCGAGCGCGCGGTCGACCGCTTGAAGCTGGTCGTGCCCGCGACGCTGCTGATCATCTTCGTGCTGCTGTACCTCATCTTCGGCCGCTTCGACGAGGCGGCATTGATCATGGGCACGCTGCCGTTCGCGCTGACCGGCGGCATCTGGACGCTCTATCTGCTCGGGTTCAACCAGTCAGTCGCGACCGGGGTCGGGTTCATCGCGCTGGCCGGCGTCTCCGCCGAGTTCGGCGTGGTGATGCTGATCTACCTCAAAAACGCTCTGGAGGAGCGCACCGACCCTGATGCCGCGGATGTCAAGGCAGCGGTGCGCGAAGGCGCGCTGCTGCGAGTCCGGCCGAAGGCGATGACGGTCGCTGTGATCCTCGCCGGCCTGCTGCCGATCCTGCTCGGGTCAGGCGCGGGCTCCGAAGTCATGAGCCGGATCGCGGCGCCTATGATCGGCGGCATGCTGACCGCGCCTTTGCTCTCGATGTTCGTCCTGCCCGCCGCCTACCTGCTGCTGCGCCGACCGAAGTCCGACCACATCCCTCAACCCGCTTCATTATGAAGGAGAAGACGATGAAACATGCACGACTGACCCTGGCCCTCGGCCTTGCCGTCCTGACCGCCGCGTGCGGCAAGAAGGCAGAGGCCCCGGTCGCGGCCGAGACCAACCAGGCGGCCGCGGCTGCGACGATGGACGGCGATATGGACAATAGCAAGGCGGTGTCTGGCGCGAGCGGCGCTATCAAGGCCAAGGGCCATGGCACCGTCACCGCGATCGACAAGGCGGCGGGCACCATCACGCTCGATCATGGTCCGATCCCCGAAGCCCAATGGCCGGCGATGACGATGGCGTTCAAGGCAGCGCCGTCGATCACCGATGCGGTCAAGGTCGGCGACAAGGTCGATTTCGACCTCTCGCTCAAGGGCAGCGACGGCGAGGTCACCGCGATCGCAAAGCAGTGATCCGCTAAATTCGACCGGAAAAAGCTGGTTGCGTCGCCGCTCCAGGGCGGCGACGCCCGTGCCGACCGTCTGCCTGGCTGTGTGCGCCCGGTCTACGAATGCAACCGGCAACGCCCAACGCCAGCGGTGTTGCCCTACGCGATCACCGGCAGTTTGAGCACGCTTCGCGGATCGCACATTGAACGTGCAAGCCGCCCTTGCCCGCGATAGCCTGAGCGACAAGGAGCCAGTTCAGGATGACCCAGCCAGTATGACCTTGTTTCCCACGACACATCACGATCTCTTGAGCGAGCTTGTCCGTCGTTGGCGAGACGATCCCGGCGCCACCTATCGCTCCTGGTTTCTGTGGGACGAACGGCTGAAAAACTTCCGCTCCATCCGTCGTGGGCTGCAGCAGGTGGTCGCGGAAATCGAAAGTGGGCGGTTTGGCGTCGCTTATCGGGGCTCGTCACTGGAAACGGTTGTCCACTCGATCGCCGAACAACGGCAGATCTTCAAGGGCGCCGACCATGCTTGGCTGTGGAAGCCCAAGCTGCGCATTCCAGACATTTACGAAAGCCCGGCCAACCAGCGGGCGTTCGGCCGCCTGCTCGACAATTGCTCGTGCTGCGATACCGCCGAGGAGATCATCAGCCACATCCGCAGCATAGACGCGCTCAAGATCAAGGGGCTGGGGCCGGCGGCGGCCAACCTGCTCTATTTCCTTCACCCGACGCTGGTGCCGCCCTTCAATACCGCGATCGTCAAGGGCTACAATGCCGTCACCGGCGCCAAGGTGAAGCTCGGGTCATGGGATCATTTTCTCGCCATGCGCGCCGGCATCCTCGACCTCAACGACCGTTACCGCGAGTTGCTCTCCAACGATCTCGGCGCGATCGGCGGACTGTTGTTCGATATCGGCTCGGGCCGCTATCCCGCGCCACCGCTGGAGGATGACGCAACGGCGGCCGACGACTGGCTCGGCAGATTGGAACATGCCAGAGCGGAGGCAAGCCGGCTCGACAAGACAGCCGCCGCGCAGGGCGAAACCGATCGCACGCACGCCGAAATCCAGGCCTGGCTGCGCGACCTCGGCCATGCCCTCGGTTACGATGTGTGGATCGCCGCCAATGACCGCGGTCGACTTCACGCTGGCTGCCCGCTTGGACAGGGATGCCTCGAGCGCCTTCCAGACGCCATTGCGACCTCTCCCGGAGCGGACTCGATCCGCCTCATCGACGTGTTGTGGCTGGCGAAGGGTGGCGACGGCGTCGCCGCCGCGTTCGAGGTTGAACATTCGACCTCGATCTACTCGGGGATCGTGCGCATGCTCGATCTGGCGCTGTCGGGGAGCGATCTGCACGCTGCCGCCGGGCTATTCCTGGTCGCACCGAATGCGCGCGAGCAGGACGTTCGCGCGCAACTCCGTCGCCCGGCTTTCAGCCGTATTGCCGATCTCGACTTCGCCTATCTGCCCTATGGCGAGCTGGAGAGAAACAGGGACGCGATCGCTCGTTTTGGAACGGGATTGAAGGCCATCAAGGCGATCTCAAGCCCCCTTCCCTGAAACACGGACCATTGTGCCGCTGCTGGCAAGGGCCACCGGCCAGCTCCATAAGCTCATGCCGGTCCGATGAGGTTGCTTGGGGAGCGACGCCCTCCTGCAATCGAGTCGACCAGCGACCCCATCAGCCGATCTTCGCCATCAGCCTGCCCGCTGCGCCCTGCTCTGCAGCAAGGTTGCGATTATAGGCGAGTGGCATTCGCGGTGACTTCCACCGCAATGCATCCATGATCCCAGCCAGATCCTCTCCGCTCGCAAACAGATCCTGGTTCAGCCCGATCGGCGGGCCAGTGCTGCGCCGCGTCCGGCGGCCTCAGCCGTCATAGGCGACCCATCCAACGCCGCACGCGCCTTCTCCCGCGCCATCCGGGTTTCCTCCCAGGGCCAG
>NZ_JNAC01000163.1:0-793 GCF_000722555.1 Sphingobium sp. DC-2
GTCAGCATCTCAGATTTGAGCCCTCGAGGCTCCGGCAGTCATGGGGTCTATGGTGAAATAGCACTTCCTTTTGTATCTCCAAGCAACAATGTAGCCCTTGTTCACCGTCTCAACTTCACCGCCGCAGTACGATACGAAGATGTAAGTCACGTAGGTAACGTTGCAACGCCGAAACTTGGGTTTCTTTATGCCCCAACGCAGGATATCGCGCTCAAATTCAGTTGGGGAAAATCCTTCAAAGCGCCTACTCATTTCCAATCTGGTCAACCTCGGCAGGCTTATTCACAAGTCGGTTCCACCGCCTTTTTGCCGCCAAGCCCCTCCCCAGGTACGGTTCTCTACCTTGTCGGCGGAAACTCGGATTTGAAACCGGAACGCGCGACGAGTTGGACCGCTACCGCAACACTGACACCTTCCCTGTTGGAAGGCCTGCGTATCGACGCGAGTTATTTCCGCATCAACTATCGGGACCGCGCGGTCGCTCCGATACCGCAGAACTCTCTTGCGTTCGCACCTGTCTACAGTGCCTACGTGAATCTCAATCCCACCCGCGAGCAGGTTCTCGGGGCACTGGCCAATGTGTCGACCCTGTACGATCAGGGAGGCGGCGACCCAATGACGGCCAACGTCGTCGCGATCATCACCAATTACCTTCAAAATGCCGCGATACAAAGGATCGACGGGGCCGACATTACCGTCGACTACAAATTTCAGATCGGCTCCGGAGACCAGATTCATCTCAACTGAACCGCGCCGGGTTTGTCGGAGGCTCCAACTCCTGAGAAGGTGGAGC
>NZ_JNAC01000164.1:0-5967 GCF_000722555.1 Sphingobium sp. DC-2
CTCATCAAGCCGCTACCGTGAATCTGTGTCCGAATAATGTACAGAGGCCGTCTTGCCGATAAACATCGGGTCTTTCGGCCACATGCTTTCCGCGTCGAAATGATCCTTATCGTTCAACGCGGTCGCCAGCGCCTCGATCGCAGCATTTCCAAGCGCACGCTCGAAAGCCAGCTGAGCGAACAGACGATGAGACATAACAACCTCCTTGTTGCCGGAATTGGCAAGGCCAAGGGGAGGGCAGCGCCGGGTCGGGTCAGGGACCGCGAAGCGGCCGCGCTAGCGGGCGGTGGGGGAGCCGATTTGCGCAGCAAATTGGGGGAACCGCCGATCCTTGATGCGGCCTGGTGCAGCCCTCATGCTAGGAAGACACTGACGGGGGGATTTAACAAACTAACGCCCGCCCATCGAGCGGACCTTCACCCTGCGCCGTCTCGCGCCCGAACGATCGCGCTGTATTCCAGCAGCGTTTGCCGGACATTCTCATCATCCACCACATTGAGCGCATGGCCGGTGGCCGATGCCTGATCCGTCCGCATTTCGAGCCAAGCGATCCGCGCCGCGTTCGGCGCTACGCAACCATGCTCGAGCGCGATCTGCTCACTGTAACCGGCGATAACGTCGTTGATGGCCTCAAGGGCCGCCTCATAGGCGATGGCCTGATCTTGGGTCCACAAGGGCGCTGTCGGTGAGAGGGCAGTCACCTTGCCATATAGAGAGGGCAACTGGTCTCCCGGCAAGCGCAAACTACGCCATTTGCGCTTGCCGAGAGTGGGCGGCCCTACCGGGGGGCTTGGGCCGTTGCTGGGCCTATAATCCTCAAACTCACAACGCCAAATGGCGTTGGATAGATTGAAAGGGCGGCGCGACAAACAGATGCCCCCTCGAAGCGCATCGTGCGAAGTTGCGCATGGACCGCGACAATTCTCGCTCTCAGTTGTCGCTCAACCAAGCGAGCTGCTGACCGATTCCAAGCCCCTCCATCGGAACCGATGCGCGCCGTTCGATCTGCGGCCAAAGGGGATCGCGATAGTTGCGGCCTGCGAGAACGATCAGCGGCGCGGCGGCGTCGATCTGCTCGGCCATTGCTTCGATCACGCGCGCGCCCCAAAGGCGGCGCGCGCCTGCCTTCATCGCGCCTAGCGTTTCGTCATAGGGCGCGATGACGGTTTCCGGGGCGATCAGGCCATGCTTTGCTGACAGGATGAACCATGCGCCGCCCTGTCGTTCGACATAGGCACGGGCCTTCTGGAACCATGGCGATGCGTAAAGATCGCGCGCCGGGGCGGGGCGGTCCAGCTTCGCAGCAACGCAAGCGACAAGGAAAACCGGAGACGGGGACGGGGGAGGGTCGATGACAGACGGCGGCGCTGCCTCAAGATCGGCAATGACGGTGCAGCGGCCCCATTTCTGCAATTGGCGCTGCCATCCTTTCGGCGGTCCTTGGCGCTCGGCAACGTGGCTAAGGGTCGGTCCACCGAACAAGTCGGGTTGCTCCCCGATGCGCTGCACCGGGGGAACGTAGCGAGGTTCGCGGATGCAATGGCGGGCCATGCTCGATCCCCTCAAAAGGCGAAAGCGGTCTGGCCGCTCGCCTCGGTAAAGCTGGCGCTATCGCCTGCCGCGTAACGGTCGCGGCCCATGGGGGACCATTGCAGATGCCCGGAACGGTCATAGGAAAACCAACCATCCTCGATCCCGATGATGAAAGACCATGCCTTATCCTCGGCGCAAGGTCCGTGAAGATTGATCGGCCAATGCTCGGCCCCGCGTTCCTGCTGGCAGGGCGACGGCGCGGAAAAGCTGCGAAGCAACGCGGCGCGGTCGGTCGGCTCGGTAGCTCCCATTTCCCGCATGATCTGGCGGGCCTCGACGGTGCTGATGTGGCCGCTCGCCTTCCTGTCGGCGTGGTCCGAATAGCGAAGGCCATAGACAACGGCATTGAAGATATTGCGCGGCTCGGTGAACTCCTGCGTGGCGAGCAATTCGCGCCATTTCCCGGCGCTGATAAGGTCCACCGCATGATGCCAGAGCGAATGAACGCGGTTGCTGTAGCCGTGGCGGTTCGTCACGCCATCGCGGGCGATCTCGATCCCTAGCGCACGCTCGACGTGTTGCACGAAAGGATGGGCGGCAAGCAAAGGATGGCGAAGGCCGATCTTGCGCGGCTCGTCCTGCTCTGCGCGGATGACCTCGATGGGGAACTGAAACAGGCGCGACGGCAGATTCCACGGCGCGGAAAGGGGAAAGTCGCGGGGCACATCAAGCGCCCCGTTAATGTCCAGCACAAAGCCGTTTGGCGCGAAGCCTGCGGCAATGATCTGGTCGCCCAGCTGGTCGGCCTGCGCGGTGCGTATCGCGGCGGCGGCGCTCATGCGCTCAACTCCGCATAGGTGGCGCTGCACTCGTAGCGGATCGCATCGCCATCCCACATAGGACCGCAAACGCCCTTGAATTTCGGTGCGCCCTGCAACTCAGGCCGCTGGCTCGGATTGCTGTCGTAACCGCTGCATTGAAGCCCCTCGACCGCTGCCCGGCTGACGATGGTTTCAAAGGTCGCGCCCTCGATCTCGATCCGGTCAAAGTCCTGCTCGGTCTGGCGGTAGATACGGATTTTCATGGGCTTTCCCTTCCTAATTGAGCCGAAGGCGATGACGGGTCATCGACTTCTGCCGAAAGCGGGCGACGCTGGGCCGGGGAATGCCGCAAACGGGGCCGATCAGGGGGGAGGGGGATCACCCGCCCTGCACGGAGCGCAGCGAAGGAAGGGCGGGGAAACCCGCCTGGTCGCCAAGCGGAGCCGCGCAGCGGCGGAGACGGTCTAGCCCTTGCGGCAGGGGGCAGGAACAGGCCCCAAACGCGATAAATCAGCGCGGCGGCTTGCCGCCTCAATCTGCGCCAGGACAGGCGGTGGCAGCTGCCACCGCCTGCACCGATCAACCCGGCTTGCGGATCGCAAGCAAAACAGTGTTCACGTTGGTTCCGGCGTGGGCGAAAGAACCGGGGGGAAGGTCGATCCATTTGCGACCGTGGAAATAGATCGCCTCGCAACCAGCGATCATGCGGTGTAGCGCCTTGTGGCGCTGATCCTCGCCATACTCTGCCCGCGCGCTCATGATTGCCACCAGCACGCCTCCCGGTTTGAGAAAGGCGAGGGCATGGCGCACATGGTCACAGTCGCGGCCTCGATCAAAAGGCGGGTTCATTATCACCGCGTCGAACGGTGCGTAATGGGCCGGGTCCAATGCGAGAAAATCGCCCTCGATCGCATCGGCAAAGCCGTGGATTACGCGTAGTTCGTGGGCGAAGCCGGGTTGCAGCTCCACGCAAGTTACATCGGCACCAGCGTTGCGCGCGGCCGAAGCAAGCGCGGCCTTTCCCGCGCTAGGCTCTAGAACGCGCTGGCCTGTGCTGATCCTCGCATGTTCGATGACCTGGGCGGCGATCTCCGGGGAAGTCATGAACGCGCCGAAGTTCTTAGCGGGCGTGATATGATAGGCCGGGGCCGCTTCTGCCTCGGTCGTCTCATAGCCATCACCGATAGCCTCGCCGTAATATTCCGCGAGCAACAGATTCACGCTCTGCAGAAGGTCGTCACGCTCGAACCATATGTGCAGATTCCCATTCTTGAAGACGCGAACGCGGAAATAGTCGCCCTCGATCACGGTTGGCAGCGATCCGCGCACGCGTGCCGAATCGGCAACCTGTGAGGCGATGCTGTGGCCCTCTGAAACCGGGGGCTTTTCGTCCAGTTCCAGAAAGACGCGCTCCACGTCCCGCAACGTGTCGCGGCGCTCGTAGCGGTCCCATGATCCCCATTCGTTCAAGGCGCGGTCGATGATGAGACGCGCGCCGATCTTGAAACCGTTGTGCGAGCGAAAGCGGCGATCCAGCTTGGCGAAGACGTTGGCGATGCCGCGCAAATAAAGGTCGCGCCGGTTGGTCCAGATATTCCCGAAAGTGGCGGCGCAGTTGTCGGGCGTGAACGGCACGGGATCATCGCGCAAGCCGTCATGAAACTCCTTGCGGGCCTGCTGATCTAGCAGCTGGTCAAAACCCAGCTGCTCCATGAGGGCCGCCCAGCACCGGCGGTCCATCGTGTGCGTCAAGACGCGCTCGAAATTGTCGCGTGCGTCGATGGTCTTGCGCGCTCCCGTCTCCTTGTCGCGCTGGTCGATAGGCTGCGACTGGATAAAAGCGCGGGTCAACGTGTCCTCGGTCCAGTCGCGGCCACATGACAGCGACAGTGCGCCGCCAAGGGTCAGGCGGGCCGCCTCGTCGCGGGTTGCATGGTAGGTGTCATAGAGGCTGAGCCAAAGGGCTATGGCCTTGTCTCGGCCGTCGCAAATATCCGCGATCTGCGCGGGCGTCATAAGCTCCTGGCCCATGTTCACGCCCCCCCGACAATAAGAGCACCAAAGCCGAAGCCCTCGGCGGCGTCCTCGATGGTGGTCACAAGGCCGTCAAAATCTTCCTCCGGCCCTAGTAGGTCGGCAATCTCGATGACAGCGGGAAGGTCAGCGCCATGATTTTCGGCAAGGTCTTTGATGTAGCCAAAGCGGTCGAAATTGCCCTCTTCCTCATAGCGAGTGAGCGGGATGGTGCGGGCGGCGTTGATCCGAAGAATTGTGGCCAGCGGAATGTCGGTCATGTGCTGTTTTCCCTGCCTAGAATGGAGCGGAAGGCGATGACGGGTCATCGACTTCTGCCCAGCGGCGAGCAGGGCCGGGGAATGCCGCAAATCAGGGCCGATCAGGGGGGAGGGGAATCACCCGTCCTGCACGGAGCGAAGCGAAGGAAGGGCGGGGAAACCCGCCTGATCGCCAAGCGAGGCCGCATAGCGGCCGAGACGGTCCAGCCCTTGCGGCAGGGGGCAGGAACAGGCCCCGAAGTCGAACAGCGGGCGCGGCGGCATTGCCGCCTCAATCTAGGAAAAGCGCCCGCCAGGTCATAGCATAGCGGCGACCTAGCGGGCGCTGCGGCATGTCGCCGGCGACATGCCCAACGGATAGCGCCGGAAGCATCCGAGTAATCGGATCCTCCGTCAGTTTAATTGCCCGAGCGGTTGCGCGACACGTCCGCATAAGGTTTGCGGCGGCACTGGCTGCACCGAAGCCGCGCGATGAGTTCGTATATGCGGGTATCGAAAGAAATGCGGCGTGAGCGGGCGAAGTCGCCCAGCGGGGCGACGACGCGGCGACCGCAAGCGCACTGGATGCGCAGATAGCAGCCTTGCCGATACCAGATAGGATCAATGGGCTTGGGGCGGTGGGAACAGACGGGGAACACCTCGCGCGCGCGTCGGTTATTGGATTGGCAAGGGAAAAGGGCTATATAGGCAATGCTTCGTGTGCTGATTCATTTCACGCACCTACCTGAACCCGCCGTGCTGTCACACGGCGGGGTCAAACATTTAGGGCGGGCGGCCCTGTCAGACCACCCGCCCCGCTAGATCAGCCCTTATCGGACTTCCCCAGCTTCACAATTGCGATCACGAGCGCGACGGCTGCGATCGTCAATTGAGCTGCTTCATATGCTGTCAAATCACATCACCTCCTTTGAGCGAGAGGATTTGCGAAGGGCCGCTGTCACAGTCCCTCGCCCTCGCTCGATGGGGGCTATACAACGGATTGGCGAGAATGCGCGCGAAACGCGCTTCACATTTTCGTGAAGCCGTTGGATGATCGCCGGCGACCGTTGATGAAAAGGGGAAGCTATGGGCCTCGTATCGCAGGTTAGCGCCGATGACCGGGAAAGTGCATGGCGAATAATCCGTCATCGCGAAATCATGGAACGACTGATTCCGCTTTGGGCTGTGCTTGGCGTTGCGCTGGTGCTGATGGGCGTGGACCTGGGCGGGCGTCTGCTGTGGACGCTGCCAATGATCGGATATGTCTTTGGGGTGATGGCGGTCGATCACGGCCCTGATTACCGCGCCGCGAATTATTGGGTGCCGGTCCTGGGAAGCCA